>SCUR01000326.1 GCA_004297235.1 Candidatus Manganitrophaceae bacterium
GTTCCGATTCGGTGATGGAGTGTCCTTAACCCGGCGCTGAAGCCGATCGCAGGAGGCCGTCGCATTTTAGAGAGTGGTTCTGTTTCGCGGCGGCTCAGCTTTATCGTTGGACGGCCAACAGGCGATCGATCTTTTCCCTATGCGCTCAAAGGTATTCAGATGATTAAAGCATTGCGGCTCGTATTGCCGGCCATTGTGGGCTGTGCGGGGATCATTATTTTTCTGGCAGGTTGTGGCGTTGTACGGTCGGAGAACCGCCAGGAACAGATCCACCACATGGGGCACGATGTAATGCCCTTTGACCTTTCCAAGACCACGCATATTTTTAAAATGACGGAAGAGGGGGGCGTTCAGCGGGTGATTGTCAAGGATTCAACCGCGTCAGATCAGATTTCACTCATCCAACAACATCTTGAGCACGAAGCGGCGCGCTTCCAAAGCGGTGACTTCTCTGATCCGGCGAACCTTCATGGCGAAAACATGCCGGGGCTTAGAGAGCTGCACGCCGGAGCCTCTCATTTGAAGATCACCTACACCGCATTGCCCAGGGGGGCCGAGATTAGATTTGAGACGAGCGACATTCGCTTGCAGACGGCCATACACCGCTGGTTTGGCGCTCAATTATCTGAGCACGGCGCAGACGCAGTTTCCGAATGAGAGGGCATTCAACAGCCGTGAGCCGCCTCTTTCCGCAGGGTGTCCAGTATTGGACGTCGGCTGCGTAACCGTCGTGTTGACGTGCGTGCTCGCGCGCCGGCCGCTGATCTACGTCACGTCAGCTTTCGCGAAGCGGCCGGCCGGTCGCTTCCCTTTTGAGGGTGCAAAGTTTGACACTGTCGTCTTCGATTCAACCTTGAGTCACGTTCCGGACCCGGAGGCGTGCGATCGAAGAAGCCTTCCGCAAAAGATTCATAAACGAAGAGTTCGCCGGCCCGCTCGATCGATTGAATCGCCTCCGACCCTTGGTAGTGTCCTCATTTAATTATAGAGATTGTTCAAAGACTAAAGAGCGTTGGAATGGGGCGTTGCCCCAAGCCCCACGACGGGGGTTGCTTGCCCAACCCCCTTTCGATTCCTAAGGGACACCAAGGGGGAGCCCCCTTGGAACCCCCACGGTCGAAACTCGCACACTCACAGAAGAGCGCTGTGATTGTGCTTCAGACAGTCGACCTTGTAAGGTAGGTGAAACGTCTGGACTGAAGGAACGCAGGAGGGCGTGAACGACCGAGGAATGCCCCTCCAAGCGCGCAGGCTCGGTTAGGCTTACTACTCATAAAAATAAAAGAGCAAAGAGGCTGCGCGTGTGCGGCCTGCGGACGCGATACACCCGCGTACTTTGATAGATGGTTCACCTACCAAATCAGGTCGCCTGCCGAAGCGCAATCCACGATGTTCTTTCGTGGTTGAGCGAGTTGCGACCGTGGGGGTGCTGGGGGGTATCCCCCCGCTGCCCTGGGGAAGCCGAAGGGGGGTTGGGCAAGCAACCCCCCGCGGTGGGGCTTGGGGCAACGCCCCATTCCAACGATCTGCGACTCGCAAATTAGGACACCACCCGGCCCTTGCATCCCTTCTTAAAGATGGTGATAATGGACAAGCTGAAGAGAAAGTTCCCAAGGCTTTCGATCGGCTCCTTGGATCGAGTGTTCGGGACCGATGACATTTCTTGATAATGAAAGGGTAGGGATCGTTCTAATGAGTCGAGGCCGTTTCCAGCTTGTCTTTTTCATCCTTCCATTCTTCCTCGCCGCTTGCGCCGCCGGCGCTCCTGCGCCGATGCGGCTCGGCGCCTGGGTGACCTATTGGGATTACAATCCGGGGATGGCGTCGGTCCAAAGCGCGCCGTCGGTCCTCAGCGATGTCTACTTCTTCGCGGTCCACCTCGATCCGGAGGGGACCCCGGTCTTCGCCGATACGAAGATTGCCTACGAGCAGGAGGCGAGCCGGCTCAAGGGGAATAAAACGCTTCCCTGGATGACCGTCGTGAACGACGTGAAACCGGCGGCGGGCGGGGCGGTCGCCTTGAAGGACCCTCAATTGGTCCACCACCTTCTCAGCGATCCGGACCGTCGGCAACATCATCGGGAGGCGATTGTCGCGCTGGCGGCAAATCATGGCTTCGCCGGGGTCGATGTCGATTATGAAAATCTCTGGGCGGCCGATCGCGATCTGTTCAGCACCTTTATCGGGGAGCTCGCCGCCGATTTGAAGAAGAAGGGGATTTTTTTATCGGTGACGGTGCAGCCGAAGGTCCGGGAGAGCCGCTCCGACGGTCCCGGCGCCGCCGATTGGGCGGTCCTCTGCCGGTCGGTCGATCGGCTGCAGATCATGCTCTACAATCTCCACAGCAGAAAAAGCGGCCCCGGTCCGATGGCGACCCCCGCCTGGATCAAAGAGATCCTCCAGTTCGCCGAGACCCAGTGCCCCCGCGAGCGGATCATCCCGATCTTGAAGGTCAGCGGAATGAACTGGGGCGGACCCGATGTCGAAGGGATTCAGTTCGACCGCGCCGTCTCGCTGGCCCGAGCCAATCAGGCCGAGATCCTTCGCGATTCGAACGGGAACGTTCCTTATTTTACCTATGCGGAAGGGGAGAGCCGGCACACCGTCTATTACGAGGATGCGGCCAGCTTGATGGAGAAGGTCGCCGCCCTGAACGCCCTCGGCTACCGGGAGATTGTCTTTTGGAGTTTGGGACGGCAAGACCCGGAATTTCTCTCGCGCCTCGCCGAACGAAACGGGGTGAAGCCGGGCCGGTGAGCCGCTTCGTTAGAAGCGATAATGGACCAGCGCTTCCAGGCCCCAGCTCTGATAGCCGGGCGATCGGGTGTATTCCCAGCCGAGACTCGATCGAACGCGGTCGGTCCAGGCCTGCACCGATTTGATGTCGGCGTAGCCCACCCAGCGCGTTCCGCGCAGGGTGTCTTCGGCCAGGCCGAACCCTCCCTCACCCTCCAAGAGACTTCCCGAATCCCACAGATGCCGATAAGAGAGCATCGCGCGGCCGACATTCAAGCCGGCCGGGGTGTAATATCGGTCGGATTCGAATCGGGTGTCGCTTCGGATGTAGACCGCGCCGACCCGCCAATCGGGCCAAGCAAGAAGTTTATAAGAGAGGGCCGCTCGAAAATCGGTCCGCTCGTTTCCATCTTCATAGGAGCGGTAGAGGAGATGGAAGTGGCCATACCATTGCGGGGTAAACCGAAGAAGATAACGTGCGCCGAGATTTCTCGTTTGTAAATCGACTTCGTGCGCACGGAGCGTTTCGACATCTTCGTACGCCCATTGAAGGTGGAACTCATGGAGATCGGTGACATATTTTGCTTGAAGCCAGATGTTCCCGGTGTTGTCCCCCCTTTCCATGAAGCGCGCCCGGACCTTTCCATCGAGCAGAATCCGGGCCCACCCATGCCACCGGGCCCCCACGCTCCACTCCTGCCCGGAGAGGGAAGAGAGCCCTCTCTCTCGAAAGGTGATGTCTCCGAACTCGGTCGAGAGATCGATCGGCGCGGTCAGCGGGTAGCGCAGGAGCACCGACTCCCATCGGTTGCTCCGGTCGTTGGAGTCGTGAAAGAAACCGAGCCGGACTCCGCCTTGGGGATGATTCTCCCAGAGGATCTGCTTCACCAGCGGCTGGCCGTCGCTGCCGCGCTCATATCCTTCCGCGAAGGAGAGATCGAGGTGCGCCTGCGCCTCCCGATATCGCCCTTGCTGGTAGGAGAGGGCGGCGAGATAGTATTCGCTTTCTACTTTGAGCGAGGGGGCTGCGGTCGGGAGCTGCTCGAAGACCGCGCGCGCCTTTTCATAGCGCCCGTTCCAGTAATACGACTGCGCGATTCGAAGGGTCGCGGCGAACGCGGGATGCTGGGAGGTGAGATGCGCCAGGAGCCGGCGTCCGTCCCAGGAGCGGGGAACGGCGAACCGGCGGAGCATCCGGCCGGAAGCGGAGACGCCGGTTTCCGCCCCCGTTTCAAGGGTGTTGTACCCGTTCTGGTCCTGAACGAACCCGAATCGGAAATATTTCGCCAGCAGCCGCTCGTTGATTTCGGCGGCGCGCGGCTCGTTGCCGATATTCTCCTGCCCCGCTTCGGAGAAGGGAAAGGCGTAGGCGATGAGATCGAGTCCGGCGACTTCCCGATCGAGGATCCGCCGGCTCTGCCGATAATCGATCTCCAGCCGTTGCCGGTATTCTTCTTCCGTCTCCAGTCGCGCCTGCTCTTTGAACCAGATCCGGTTGACGAGGAATCCGCCGATCTGCTCGGCGGCGTCGATCTGGATCAGATCGTGCGCGTGGTCGCCGTGGCTTTGAAGATCCCATCGCCCCGTCGCGGCATACTTGCGGATCATCTCCCAGTCGGCGAAGAACGGGTTTTTGTCGAAGATCTTGGCCGTCGGAACGAACATCGTCGCCTTCATCCCATATTTGGCCAAGACCGGATCGCCGAGGAGAAAAGAGTCGATCCGGGCATCGTCGAAGGTGATCAAGATCGGCTTCGGCGGAAAGGGCTGTTTCCCGTCGATCATTTGTCCCAGCTCCCGGATCGTAATGGTCCGGTAGCCGGCGGCCTGAAGGGCCTGCAGCTGCGAGTCGAAGAGATCGACCGAGAGGTTCATGCTCCGCGGATGATCGGTCAAGCCGTGGTAGAGGAGGACCGGAACGGAGTGGGTCGACGGGGAGGGGGCGGCGATCCGATTAAAAAACGATTCGGCGGCGGCCGGGTCGCCCATCCCGGTGTAGATCGCCCCCCGTTGGAGATCGACCTCGTAATTTTTAAGGAAGGCGCTCCGGTTTTGCTCCAGCAGCGACAGCGCTTCGGGAAGACGCCCCGCTTCGATCCGCGTCTGAAGCAGGCCGATGTAGGCGCGGCGGTTGTCGGGATACTCTCGGGTCAGCTCGGAATAGTGCCGCTCGGCCGCTTCGTACTGTTGGTTCAGCCGCTCCGCCTCGGCGAGCGAGAGGCGCATTTCGAGATGGTCGGGGTGGATCTGCCGCGCCTGCTCCAATATTTTCAGGCTCTCGGGGAGAAGGCCCCTCTCCTGATAGAGCCGGGAGAGCTCCAGCCAAAAGGTGGGGCGCTCGGGAAAATGCTCGGTCAAGAGACGGTACCATTTGGCCGCCTCGTCGTTGTCTTCCCGGAAGAGGGCATCCTCGGCGAGGAACCGGAGGATCGCCTGCTTCGGGGAGGCCTCTACGGCCCGCTTCTTCGCCTCGGCGACCGCCGGGTCATATTCGCCCGATTCATACATCGACCGAAGCCAGAAGTACTCCGCCTTGGGAGAATCGGAGCCGAGGTCGAGGACCTTCCGCCACTGCGCTTTTCCCCGCTTGAAGTCATGGTACTGCATCAGCAGCTCTCCCCAGAAGGTCTGGATCGGGAGATGGTCGGGGTATTGGCTTGCGATCTGTTCGGCCTCGCGCTTGGCCGCATCGAACCGGCCGTCCCAGAAAAGGGCCTTGGCCCGCTTGAGCTTTTCGTCCGGCTGATCGGGAGCGAGCGCGAGGCTGGCATCGGCCGAATCGATCGCCGCGCGGTAGGCCCGTTTAAAAAGATAAAGCTGTGTGAGGAGATTATAGGGATCGGGCCGGTCGGGGTAGGCGGCCCGGTAGCGCTTCCAGATCGCTTCGCATGGGTCCCACTGTGCGGTCTGCCAGTAAGACCAGCCGAGGTCGCGGAGGGCTTGCATGTTTTGGCCGTCGAATCGGAGCGCGGCGAGATAATGTTCAATCGCCTCCTCCGTTCGTCCGGCCTGGACCGCTTCTCCGCCCCGATAGGCATAAAGCCGGGCGAGCGCTTTGGCGCTGGGGACCGTTGAGGGACCTAGGCGGGTGAAAAAAGAAATACCCTCTTCTGTTTTATTGAAATCGATGAAGAGGTTTGCTGTGCGCAGCGCCCACATCTCATCCCACTCCGGGAGAGCGGACAGATCGGTCAAGTGTTGGAAGGTCGTCTGCTGTTGGTCTTCCCAAAAGGCGATCTCCGCCAGGTGATAGGCGATCTCCGGCTCGTGTTTTCCTGCCGCCCACCCCCGCTCATACCAGTCGCGCGCTTCCGACCGCTCACCCAGTTCCAGATAACCGTCGGCGATGGGACGATAAAGCCGGCTCGGGTTCGGATCGCGGTCGAGCACGGCCCGCCATTCGGCAATGGCTGCGGCGATCTCTCCCTGTTGCCGTTTCGCCCAGCCGAGATTGATCCGATACTGCGGGTTCTGCGGATCCCAACGTAAGGCGGTCCGGTAAGCAATCTCGGCTCCCGAAGCGTCGCCTTCTCGGTATGCGCGATCTCCCCGCCGCGCATGGAGGCGTCCGATATGAAACGACAGGAGAGGAGACGGGGTTTTGGAGAATTCCTTTTCCAGGAAGGCAATGGCCGTTTCCTCTTGGTCTAATTTTTCATAGAGGGCCATTCTGCGCAGCACGGCGGTCAGGTCGCCCGGCTGGAGCCGGAGGACCGTCTCGTACTGATGGGCCGCCTCTTTCCATCGGCCCACCGCTTGGTAAGCTTCGCCCAATCGCAGTCGCGTCTTGGTTTGGTTCGGTTCGATCCGGAGGCTCATAAGATAAGCGGCGATCGCCTTTTCCCAGGCTTCTTCGCTCAGGTGAATGAAGCCGATCTCGTTCAGAAGCGGGAGGTTCTCCGGCTCGATTTTAAGCAGGGTCTCCCAGACGCGGACCGTCTCCTCTTTCTGATTCAATTTGTAGTGGGCCCATCCGATGTTTTCCCATCCCTTCAGAAGCCCCGGATCAAGCTCGGTCGCCCGTTTGAAGCGGGCGAGCGCCTCCCGGTAGCGCTCCTCTTTGTAGAGGGCGACCCCTTCGTCAAGAATATCTTGGCCGGGCGATTTCCCCCAGGCGGGGAGCATCCCGAAGAGGGTGAGGAGGATCAGGATCAGGAGCGCCCCATAGAGAGATCGGAAAGATCCTCTCTTTCTGAAAGAGAAGCGCGTCGGCGTCATTTGGACGGGGGCGATAACAGAGCGAGGTCCGGACCATACGCGAGCCGCAGCCCCTTCTTCTGAAAAAGGCGCGTCCAGCGGTGAAGCAGCGGATCGAGGGCCTGTCGTGTTGCAGGTGAGAGGGAACGAAGGTCGAGATAGACCCCTCCCCATCCTTTCTTTTCGACCCGGTTGAGGAGTTCGGCGAGTGTCGCTTCATTGAGAACCGATGCGCCGCCGTTCATGAGCATCTGGACCTGTTGGATCTTTCCCCCCTTGTCCGGCACCCGGACGGTCGGAAGGATCTCCCATCCGTACCGATGCGAGAGGATGTTGAAGAGCTCCGATTCGAGCGGTGTTTCGAGCAGGTGTTCTCCGCCGACCACCTCCAGCCACGGGGGAGAGATCGCGGCAATCTGCGGGGCCTCTTTGACGAGCAGGGCCAGCGCCTTCTGAGAGGGGTTCTCTCCGATCGGCCTGATCTCGCCGGGCTGTTGGATGAGGCGGAGGTTTGCAATGCGCAGTGCGGCCGTCCCGTCGGTCCGCCAGCCGACCCAGCCGAGCGGCCCGCGCGAAGGCCCCGGCAGATAGATCGGGCGGACCGTCAGCGGACGCCGGTCCCATTCGATCCAGATGCCGCTCCCCCGCCGGATGATCTTCACATGATGCCATTTTCCCGGCGCCACATCGGCCGTAAACCGGCTGAGCGTTTCGAGCGCCCCTCCCGGCGTGCGATGTTGAAGGGAGAGGCCGTCCGCATCTCCCCCCCAGCGCCATGTGTTGCCCGCCGCCGATTCTTGAAGGAGCCAGAAGGAGCCGGCCTCGATCGAGAGATCGGCCTCCATGATCCACTCTTCCGTCCATGCGCTTCCGGGAATCCAAAAATCGGCGCGCGGGGCCCCTTCCAAGGCGATGACCTTCCCTTCTTGAGAGATGCGTCCCTCCCCCCCGATCCATTGGACCGGCTTGACTTCGGCGCCTCGGCCGTCGGGGAGCGACTGGATGGCGGCGGCGAGCCGCCGGACCAACTCGGCGCCCGACCAGCTTGGATCGACCCGGAGCCGCTTGAGGCGGTGCGGATCGGAGAGGCGGTCGTTGATTCCAAAGCGGTCATCGGAAAAGCCGAGGGGGTAGACGGAGGCCGATGCTTCCTGATTCAGCCGAACGACGGCGGCATCGTCGCTGAGGCGTGAGAGATCGCCGAAGGGAGCGGCGAATGCAACGAGACGAACCCCCTTCAGATTCGAGGCGATCGCCTCACGGCTCGATTGGTAGTCTTGCCTGATGCGTTTCTCCAGCTCCGAGTCGGTTTCGATTCGGCGCTCTTTTTCCCGCCACATTCGCCGGGCCAAAAAGGGGCCGGTGGCGCCGCTGTTGTCGGTCGGGATCGGCTCATTGCCGATCCGGCCGTTCGATCCGATCTCCCAAAGGCCGCTGTCGATCATTCTCTGAAGCCGGTCCCAGTAGAGAAAGAAGGTGTCGCGCTCTTCGAGGCGGCTTGTCTTGACGAACATCGCGGCACGCCACGCCTTCTGTCGAAGGATCGGATCGACCGCGATGTAGGTATCGAGGTAGCCGTGATCGAAGGTGAGCAGGAGCGGGTTCGGCGGGAGCGGCTGACCCTGTTCGTAGAAGTCGGCCAGGGCCGAGAGGGGGATCGGGGTGAAGCCTTGCGCGGCCAGGGTTTCGACATGTTCTTGAAAGAGACGGCGATCGACATGGACGCCGTCGTTCCGCTTTGTGACGTGATCGTACGCCAGCACCACGATGCGAGGGTCGTCGAGGGAGGCGGGGAGAAGCGAGGGAGCGGGAGCCACCTTCCGATGAAGCCAGAGATATCCTCCCCCGAAGAGGAAGAACGAAAGTATAAAAAAAAGGGCCCAAGCGATCCGGTCCTGCCGGAAGGAGACCGATGAAAATGGCGTGGTCGGCTTTTCCATCGCTACCGCGTTCCCCAATGATTTCGTCGAACGGTCAGAAGGGCGTAATAGGTCTGCCAGACCAGGACAAACATGTAAAAGAAGCTGAAGAAGATGCCGTAGACCCACATCCCGGTCCGAAACCGGCTGAGGTAGCAGAGGCTATAGATCGCCGCCATCAGCATCGCCCCATAGATGTAGAGGAGGGAGAGGCTTCCATATCCGATCAGGGGGAGAATCAGATTTTCAAACGCGACCAGCGGGGAGATGATCGGGAAGAGGACGCCGAGATAAAAGAAGAGGGCGACGAAGGGATGGCGCTTCCACATGAAGGTGCTGGCGAGAAGGCTCTCCCGAATCCACGACTTTTTCCATCGGAGCTGCTGGCGGAAGAACTGGCGATAGTTTTCGGGCACCAGGGTCGTGCAGACCGCCTCGGAATGGTAAAGGACCCGGTATCGACGGAGCATGAAGTTGGTCAGGCTGCGGTCATCCCCGAAGGTCGCCTCCGTTCCGAGGAACCGCTGGTTCAGCCAGGTGTCGAGCACCTCCATCACCGGCTTCCGCCGGTAGGCGGAGAGACAGCCGGAGCAGCAGGTGACGGCGGAAAAGATCGACTCGGCCGCCTTGACGATCCGGAACGCGATGAAATAGCGGACCTCCTGCATTTTGGTGAGGAGATTCTTGCGGGCGTTTTGAACGGTGGCATGGCCGCAAACGGCCCCCACCGTCGGATCGGCGAATCCCTGAACGAGCTTCCGAACGGTCTCTCTTTTCACAAAGCTGTCGGAGTCGACGTAGACCAGAATGTCCCCCGTGGCCACCCGCGCCCCCGCGGCCATTCCGTGCCGTTTGCCCCGGTTCTTCTCAAAGTGAATCACCTTGAGTCCGGGATGGCGCTCTCTGGCGCGCTCCATCTCATCGTGCGTTCCATCGGTCGATCCGTCGTTGACGGCGATCACCTCCATCTGATCCGGCGGATAATCGGACCGGTAGATCGCGTCCAGCGTGCGTCCGATCGAGTCCTCTTCATTTTTGCATGCGACGATGACTGTGACCGACGGCTGATATCCGACATCCCGCGGCGGTCGATAACGATAGGAGAGGATAAATCGGGAGAGGATATAGAAAGAGATCATCAGGCTGTAGAGATTGATCAGCGGCTGATACCAGAAATAATAGAAATTAAAACTCTTCAAATAAATCACATTGAGAATTCCCGCAGTGAAGAGAAGATGGGCGGCCCAGGGGAGGGCCGGTTCGAGATAAAAGCGGCATTGTGCTTTCCAATCGAGGGCGAACGCGAGGCCATAGGCATAACCATTTTCTTCTTGTGTCTCGGCCGAGAGGGGGATTTCGGAGACGACCCGCGCATGCACTCCTCTCTTCTTTCGAAGGGCTGCAGGGATTGGAATATCGGAGGCCGATCCGGGGTTTAATTCCAGATCGATCCAGGCGCCGACTTCCAGAGGCTGGCTGACCTCTAATCGGCCGCCGGCCATACTCCAATTGGTCAGGACGGCTGTCCCGGAGCGATCCCCCGCAAGGCGGCCGATACGATAGGAAGCGGGGAGGGCCATCTGGGAACGGGGATAGGTTCGGGATCGGCCGAACGGCTTTGTCCTGGAAGGGTGACTCGACTGTTTTTCTTGATCGATCGTGATGGCCATATTGCCGCGTTCTCCCTATGTGAGGGTTGAGAAGCGAAACGAAGAATGACCGCCGGGCAAAATCTTGCCTAGGCAGAGAGAATGATGATGTTGTTTAGGATGTTTGATTCAATAAGGCAAAACGATAACAGGAGGTTGACTTAGATATCGAAGATCGACCCTGTCGGTCTTAATTGCAGAGGCGAGTATAGCACAACGGATACGCGATCGGGATGAGAAATAAATTAAAATTGAATGAGAGAGATTCGGGAGACCCGACCAGTGGGTTGCCTTTATTTTTTTGAGCGACAGGGAACGCCGGCCCCCCGGTTTTGAGTGATGCGATCGGTTTCTGAAGCAATCGAACGAGACATCAAATCAAGGGGATCGATCCGGTTTCCCTCTTGCATCTCTCCCTAAAGATTGTATAATGGACAAGTTTATAAGGAGAAGTATGTCGAAATCATTCGATCAGCTCGTCGGTTTGATGGAGCGGCTTCGATCGGAAGGGGGGTGTCCGTGGGATCGGGCGCAGACCCCCGAGACGCTCAAACCCTTTTTGATCGAAGAGGCGTATGAGGTGCTCGAAGCGATCGAAGCGGGAGCTGCCGAGCCGCTTTGCGAGGAGCTGGGCGATCTGCTCTTTCAGGTTCTCTTCCATGCCCAAATCGCGAAGGAGAGAAATCAGTTCGATATCGAAGCGGTCGTCGCCGCTTCATTGGAGAAAATGACTCGGCGGCATCCGCATGTTTTCGCTCCCGACCCGGCCGGATCGACCCCCCTCGACAGCAAGGAGGTGCTGGCCCGATGGGAGGAGATGAAAAAGAAAGAGGAACGAAATCGATCCCGCAAATCGGCGTTGGACGGCATCCCGCGCCAGCTTCCGGCGCTCTTGCGCGCCTACCAAATCCAGGCCAGGGCGGCCCGGGTGGGGTTTGATTGGAAGACGATTGCGCCGGTCTTTGATAAAATTGAAGAAGAATATCAGGAGCTTCGCGAGGCGGCGGACGCAGGAAATAAAGCCCGCGTGGAGGCGGAGCTGGGCGATCTGCTCTTCGCGGCGGTGAACGCGGCCCGATTCCTCCAGGTGAGCCCGGAAGATGCTCTGCGGGGAACCATCCAGCGTTTCATCGGACGTTTTCAGAGTATGGAATCGGAGGCGCAAAAGCGGGGGGTCTCGCTCAATACCCTCTCGCTGGAGGAGATGGATGCGCTGTGGGAACAAGCGAAGAAAGAAGAAGCACGTGAGGCGTGAGGCGTTAGGCGTTAGGCGTAAGTTCAAATTTTTTGAATTCTTTTACCCCTCACGCTTCACGCCTCACGCCTCACGTATTTTCCGGTTTTAAAATGGCTCTCTTTTCATACCGTGTCGCCAAGGGGGATGGGACGATCTTAACGCGGCAGGAAGAGGCCGAAAGCGAGGCCCTCCTTCGAAACCGCTTGGAGGGGGAAGGGTACCTGGTCCTCTCGATCTCCAAGGCGATCGGTCTTTCTCTCCCGGCGCTCTCGCTGCGCAGGCGGCTTTCTCCGCGCGACTTTTTGGTCTTTAATCAGGAGCTGATGGTCCTCCTCAAAGCGGGGCTTCCGATTATGAAGATCCTCGACGTCCTGATCGAGCAGGGGAGCCAGCCTGGATTTGTCGAGGCGCTCAAATCGGTGCAGCGGGATATCCGAAGCGGAAGCGCGATCGCCGATGCGATGGCGAAACATCCGACGTATTTTTCGGAGCTCTATGTCTCCTCGCTTCGCGCCGGCGAGCGGAGCGGAAATCTGGTCGAGGTGATCGGACGTTTCATGGACTATCAGAGAAAGATCCTCGAGGTTCGAAAGAAGGTGGTGGGGGCGTTGGCCTATCCCTCTTTTCTTTTGGTGATCGGGTTCGGGGTGCTTGGATTCCTGCTGATCTATGTGATGCCTTCCTTTTCCGAAATCTATGCAGGCTCCAATGTGGAGCTTCCCCTTTTTACCCGCTTTCTCCTTGGGACGGTCCGCTTCATTCAGGGGAATGTTCTCCTGTTACTGGCGGCGGCGGTCGGGGTCGGGATTCTTTTCTGGACTCTTTATCACAGCGGATGGGGCAAGGGAAAACTCGATCGGCTTGCGCTGCATTTTCCCCTGCTCAGACAAATCATCCGGCGGCACCACCTGATCCGGATCACCCGGACTTTGTCGACGATCTTAAAGAGCGGCATCCCGTTGGTCGAGGCCCTTCAAATGGTGGCCTCCTCCATGACCAATCGGGTCGTGCGGCTGGAGGTCGACCGGGCGGTGGAAGCGGTCAAAGGGGGGATCGGGATCTCGACCGCTCTTTCCCAGATCGGTCTCTTCCCGAAGATTTCGACGGAGATGATCGCTGTGGGGGAGTCGACCGGGTCGCT
>SCUR01000327.1 GCA_004297235.1 Candidatus Manganitrophaceae bacterium
AACCGCTTCTTCCCGTTTTTCGGCGGCGGTTTTGTTCTCTCCCTACTTTAAGGAGATCGGTGATCTCTCCAAAAAAAAGACCTCCTCAAATTCGTCTGATCGCTCTTTCATTTCTCGGTTTTGTCTTTTTATTTTTGGCTCTCTTCGTTACGTATCGTTTCCGGCAACTCCATGCCTATCAGACGGCCCTGGATCTGAGCGATCGGGAACGATTGAAGCTCCTGGGAGAATCGGTTCAGTCGGCATTGGAAGGACATCTCGATCGAGTCGGGAACGATCCCCAGGTTCTTTCCAGATTGGCCGCCGAAAAAAAATTAAAGCAGATCGTTCTGATCGATTCCGACGGCACCCTTCTGGCCGACTCCCGTCGTGAGATCAAGAAGGGGGAGAAAATTCCCTCCGACCCGAAGCGCGCCGGTTGGTTAACGGCCCTTAAAGGGGACGCGGTCATCGAGGTGTCGGAAGCGCGCTCGGGAGAGATGCTGGGAGAGGTCTGGCTGCCTCTGAACGGCCGGGCCGTTTACCTGGCGGCGGCGCTTCCCGCCCGATCCGATCCGATCTCTCGCTCCCTCCTCGTCTTCATCAAAATCTTCGGGGTGATGGGCGCGATGATGTTGGGATATTACGTGCTTCGTCGAGTCCTGATCCTTTCGCCTTCCTATTTCCAGCAAGTGTCGGAAAATCCGGCCACGGAGACCGGATTTGTCATCAATACGTTCCAAGGGTTGATCCAGCAATTAAAACAGAAGGAGCAGGAGCTGGAACGATTGAAGGGGAGAGCGGAGGAGTATGCGAAGAATGTCGAAAGCTATAACGAGAATATCCTTCAAAGCGTGACCAGCGGCGTGCTGACCTTCAACTGTGAAAAGCAGATTACGACTTTTAATGCAACGGCGGGAATGATCCTTCAGTTTTCCTCCGACGCGGCTCTGGGGAAATCATATGAAATGATCTTCGGAGGAAATCAGAAGATCGCCCGGATCCTTGAAGAAACCGTCGGTCTAGGGAAAGAGGTTGCTCGCGAAGAATGTGAAGTGGAAAGATCGGACGGAAAGAAAATTTGGCTTGGTTTGAATACATCGGTCCTTCGGGATCGGAATGGGACGACGATCGGTGCGACCCTGGTCTTTACCGATTTGACTGAAATGAAGATGCTTCAGGATCAGGTCGAATTGAGGAAGCGGCTGGCGGTGATGGGGGAGATGTCCGCCTGGATCGCTCATGAGTTCAGGAACTACATGGGGACGATCTTGGGCTTCTCTAAACTGCTTTCCAAAAAGATCGAGCCGCACGACCCGCGCCAAGAGATGATTCAAGCCATTGTGGCCGAGCTCTCCGCGATGGAACGATTAATTACCGAGCTTCTCTCCTATGGACGGAAGACGGTCATCCATCCGATCCCGACCGAACTCGCACCGATATTGGAAGAACTGAAAGACCAGTTCGTTGCATCCGGGACGTATCCGAATATTCGGTGGTCCCTTTCGTTGAAGGGGCCCTCGGAAGCGCCGGTCGATCCGACTTTGATTCGTCAGGCTTTTTCTAATTTGATTCAAAATGCGCTGGAGGCGATGCAGGAAGCCGGGGAGATCAGCATTACGATTCTGAATCGGCCGGCGTGGGGGTTGGCCGTCAAAATTTCCGATACGGGGACCGGTATTCCAAAGGATCATCTTGATAAGATTTTTCTTCCCTTTTATACTACCAAGGAAAAAGGGACCGGATTGGGATTGGCTTTGGTTCATAAAATTGTACTGGCGCATAACGGACAAATATCGGTAGAGAGTACGGAGGGGAGCGGGACCACCTTTACCGTCCGCCTTCCACTTCATCTGCCTCGGCTTGAGATCAAGGAGTGATCATGGAGACTATTTTAATCGTCGAAGACCGGGAGAGTCTGGCACAGATGCTCTCTCAGGCTCTGACCGGAGCGGGCTATCAGGTGGTTTGGGCCAAAGACGGTCGGGAGGGAATCGCGAAGCTTCGCGAGGGGAAGATCGATCTGGTGGTGACCGATTTAAAGCTTCCTCACAAAAGCGGTCTCGATGTCCTCCATGCCGTGAAAGAACAGAACTCTCTCGTTCCGGTCATCGTCATGACGGCTTACGGAAGCATTGAGACGGCAGTCAAGGCGGTGAAAGAAGGAGCATACGATTTCATCGCCAAGCCGTTTGATCCGGACCACCTCCTTCTCCAAATCGAAAAGGCGTTGGAGAAACAACGCCTCGTAACGGAAAACATGATTCTCAAGGAGGATTTCACCAATCAGCTTCGGTTCCCCAAGATTATCGGAAAGACCCCCACCATGAACCAGGTGGTGGAGCAGATGCGAAAGGTCGCTCCGGGGAAAACAACCGTCCTCATCGGCGGGGAGAGCGGGACCGGAAAAGAGCTCTTCGCGCGCGCCATTCACATGTTGAGTCCCCGCCAAGATAAAGCCTTCGTCGCAATCAATTGCGCTGCGATTCCCCGCGATCTTTTGGAGAGCGAACTCTTCGGCCATGAACGGGGGGCGTTTACGGGGGCGGTCGGAAAAAAAATCGGCAAATTCGAGCTGGCGGACAAAGGGACGATCTTCCTCGACGAGATCGGAGAGATGGACTTGTCGTTGCAATCCAAGTTGTTAAGGGTCTTGGAAGAGGAAGAGATGATGCGCGTCGGAGGAACCGTCAAAGTGAAGATCGACGTCCGTGTCGTAGCTGCAACGAATCGCGACCTGATGCAGTTGATTCAGCAAAAGACATTTAGAGAGGACCTGTATTATCGGCTGAATGTTTTTCCCATCGTGATTCCTCCGCTTCGGGATCGCCGGGAAGACATTCCGGCCCTGGTGGATCATTTCATCTCTTATTATTCCAAAGAGATGAAGAAAGAGGTCAAAAAGATCTCTCCCGAGGCGATGGATCTGCTGATGACCCATCCCTGGACCGGGAACGTTCGGGAATTGCAGAATGCGATTGAGCGGGCGATTATCCTCAGCGACGGAGATGAACTCCTTCCCGAACACTTCGGTCTGAAGCCAAGGGCCCAAGGGGATCTTTCTCTTCGGGATATCTCGATTGAAGGGACCCTCCAAGAAGTCAGCGAGAATGCCACGCGTCTCGTTGAGTCAAAACTCATTCGAAAAGTTTTGAATGAAACCGGCGGGAACAAAACACGGGCGGCTGAAGTTCTTCAGGTCAGCTACAAGACGCTATTAACGAAAATTAAGGATTATGGCCTCGAAAAAGGAGATGCATCAATGTAACTGCTGACTCTCTTTGTATCCACCTGACCGGGGTGGTGTATCTCTCCGGTGTCCTCCGTGGTTGCCTTCGTCACTCATTCCCTCTCACCTTTTAAAAAAAACTTTATTTTTCTTCTGTTTAGTCTCTTCATTTGATGCAAATCAAACTGGCACTCTTGTTGCTAGTATCCCTTAATTAGATCCGCTTCGAGATATATCCCAACGGCATAGAATAATGGAGGATGGCATGACTCTTTTATCCCAAAAGGGCTATACCCTGGTTGAAACGATGACGGTCATGGCAATCATGGCTTCATTGTCGGCCGTCGGGCTGACCACCTTTTCTACTCAAAGAGCGCATCACCATCTGACTGATGCGAGCCGGCAGGTCATTTCGGATTTAAGGCTGGTTCGTCAGAGGGCGATTACAGAAGGGGTCGCCGGGCCGGTTCTATTCGATCCGGACGGGCGCAAATATGTCCTTCCCGGGCTCGGGGAGCGGACCCTTCCCCCGCAGGTCCGGTTCGGTCTCAGAGAAGAAGTCCCTGCTTTGGCGGATGCCGTACGGCCCGATGATGGAATCAGTTTTCGGGAGAACGCGCTTACTTTTCAGCCGAACGGAACGATTACGGGGTTGGGCGGAGCGGTTTATCTCATCCATGATTCCGTCCAGAATGAAGCCGTTGCCGTCTCCGTCATAACAACCGGACGGGTCAAAATTCGAAGGTGGAATGGAAATGCGTGGCGCTAAAAAGAACCAAAGAGGGTTCTCTCTCCTCGAAGTGGTGATTGCGATGTCCATCTTGTCGATCGGTCTGCTCGGCGTCGTCGGTTTTTTTGAAACCGGTTTCAAGGCGCTTCGAGCCGGAAACAGGCAAGGCGTTGCGGCGCAGTTGGCGCAAAGCAAGATGGAGGAGCTCCGTTCCGTTCATCCGATGCTCCTCTCCGACGGCCAAGACGAGGCTGAGGCGATGGTGAGACGCTGGACCATTCAACGGAGCGTGAGAGATCCCAGGATCTGGATCGTCGGAGTCGAGGTCGCCTGGAAAAGCGGTTTGTTGCCGAATCAGTCGGTTTCAATCAAGAGCTTTGTCTTCCATTAAAAAGGGCTGCCATGCGTCGGATCCCGTTGAACGAAAAGGGAGTGACATTAATCGAGCTTTTGATTTCATCGGTCATTCTCATTGTCGTGATCGCTGCTTTCAATCAGCTGGTCCAGTCTTTCTACCAAAATTATCTGACTCAAGAAGAGATTGCGGAGATGCAACAGCAGGGGCGCGTGGTCGGGGACCTTTTATCGCGGGAGGTCCAGATGGCCGGATATGATCCGAAGGGTTTGCTCTTCCTCCCGGATCGGCCGAACGAAAACAGGCGGACCAAAGAGATGAGTAAAGTCGTCTGCGAAAGGAGCGCTCATCCTGCCGAGCAAGTTTTGGAGGCGACGCCGATTATTTTCCACTTTCTGGCCGACCTGAACGGGAATACGGTCATCAACGATTCCATTTCCTCACAAAAGGATATTGATGAGGATGTCCGCTATGAGTGGGTCGGGGCGAGCGGGGTTGATTCTTGCGGAACCAGAAAATCGCCGTTCACGCTCTATCGGGATTCGGGAGGCGGCGGAGGGGCGCAGGAGGTTGGGATCCAAATCGACCAATTCAGATTGGTCTATTTTGATGAAGAGGACCGGCCGTTTCCCGAAAGGGCCTTGACTCACGATGAGCGAGGGCGTATTCGAAAAATTCTCATGACGCTGCGCGCTCGATCGGACCGGAGAGATCCACGGTTTCCCCTTGACGATGGCCATCGCACCCGGCAGGTCGCGATCGAAGTGCGTTTAAGGAATATGTAGATGAAGAAACCTCTCCTGGAATCTATAAAAAATGAGAAGGGAACGGCGATCTTTGCCGCCATCATGCTCCTCATCCTTGCCAGCGGTCTCGGGTTGCTTGCCTTCCATGTCTCTTCGAGCGAACTTCAGATTTCAACCTACAGCGGTCGCGAGCTTGGGTCGACCTATCTGGCGGAATCGGGTGTAGAACAGGTTCTTTCTTGGGTCGCTGATCCGGCCCGATCTCCTGATCCGCCTTTCTTCGCCAATGTTCCAACCCGGCGCTGCTCGCGGGAGAAGACCGCCCCCGACTTTCAACTCTCAGAGGCTCTGATCAATAACACCAATGACGGGCCCTTTTCCGAGTTAATCGAGATAGGGAGAATCGTCGATCTCCGACTCTACAAACCTTCTCACCCGGAGGGGATCTGTACAATTCAGAGCAGCGCGATCTCTGGGAAAGGGGTCACGAAGGTTGTCAGGGTCGAAATTTCGAAAAATCCTCTTCCGCCGATCACGGCAGCCGTCCAGGGATTGGGTGAGACGGGCGTCTCCGCCCCGATTTGGGGGCATTGGGGGCCGATTCGTTATACCGGAAGCGTCCGGATCGCGGGGCGCTTGGCAAGGGTTCCGATGATCAATCCAAGCCTCTCTCCGCACCCTTACCCTTATACAGAGGAAGGACCCAATGAAGATCGGGTCACAGAGATCCATGTTGAAAAACAGATTGAAGGTCTTTCGATCCAAACACGTCCGAATGTCTATGAGAACGACACGTCGGTGCTTCTTGATTCGGTAACACCCAACAGACTGAGCGAGATCAAAAGTTATATCAAAGCACAGGGAGGTTAC
>SCUR01000328.1 GCA_004297235.1 Candidatus Manganitrophaceae bacterium
CCGAAGGCGACATTCGGATTTGACCTCGCTATGACGGAGGTCCTGGAAAAAGATCGGCACTACTTCGTCGTCGAGGTCGGCTCGGAGCGGGGGGAAGCCCTCCTTCGAGAAATCCCCCACGAAAAAGCGCGCTCGGAAGAAGCGGCGGCGGCCGATCGGGTCGTCTCCCGGACCACCGAGCAGATGGGGCGGTCGATGAAAACCGACGACGTGAAGGAGCTCCTCTACGATAATCTGGAGCATCCCCGTTGGGACGATGTGGCCGCCCGCTGTCTCGCCTGCGGCAATTGCACCCTCGTCTGCCCCACCTGTTTCTGCACGACGGTCGAAGAGGTCACCGATCTGACCGGAAACCAGACCGAGCGTTGGCGGAAGCTCGACTCCTGCTTTACGATGGACTTTTCTTACGTCCACGGCGGCGGGAGCGTCCGATCAACTCACAAGGCCCGCTACCGTCAATGGATGACCCACAAGCTCGCCACATGGTGGGACCAGTTCGGAACATCCGGCTGCGTCGGCTGCGGCCGCTGCATCACCTGGTGCCCGGTCGCCATCGACATCACCGAAGAGGTCCGGGCGATCCGAGAGAATGTCACACATGGAAAACCATGACTGAGCCACAACATCCTACCGGCGCGACACAAGTATCATCTTACCCCGATCCGACGATTCCTCATCTCGCCGAGATCGTCGAAGTCCGCCGGGAGACGCCGGGGGTCTACACCTATCGTCTCCGCTTTCGAGACGAAGCACTGAGACGGGGCTACCGCTTCCTTCCCGGCCAGTTCAACATGGTCTATGTTTTCGGCGTGGGAGAGGTGGCGATCTCAATCGTCTCCGATCCGGACGACCCCGAGCTGCTCGACCACACGATCCGGATCGTCGGAAATGTCACCGGCGCGCTGGAGCGGCTGAAGGAGGGAGATACGATTGGACTCCGAGGTCCTTACGGAAGCGCCTGGCCGCTGAAAGAGGCCGAAGGGAAAGAGGTGATCGTCGTGACCGGCGGCCTCGGCTGCGCGCCGGTCGTCTCGGTGATCAACTACATCGCCCAACGGCGGGAGCGATACGGTAAATTAAAAATCCTCCATGGGGTGAAGACGCCGAAAGACCTTCTTTACCGGGAGCGGTTCCGGATCTGGGAGCGCCATCCGAACACGGAGGTGTACCTGACCGTCGATCATCCCGATAAAGCTTGGAAGTACAATGTCGGCGTGGTCACGAATCTTTTCGATCAGGTCGAGATCGATCCCCGACATTCCATTGTCATGATGTGCGGGCCGGAGATCATGATGCGCTATACCGCCCGAAGCCTCCTCTCCCGCGGAGTCGCCGCCGATCGGATCTACGTCTCGTTGGAACGGAACATGAAGTGCGCCATCGCCTTTTGCGGGCACTGCCAACTCGGCCCGACCTTCGTCTGCCGGGAGGGCCCGGTTTACCGGTACGACCGGATTCAGCCCTGGTTCGAGACGAGAGAGATTTAACATTCTATTCCCCTCCTTTGTAAGGAGGGGCAGGGGAGGTAGAAGGAACACCGCTCTGAATCAGCTTACCTTCTACCCCACCCTACCTCCCCTTATAAAGGGGAGGAGTAAGAGGTAGTGACTCAGTTTGGTTGCAGGGCAAGCTTTTATTCGGTTGTCATTCCCGCGCAGGCGGGAATCCAGTCATCTAAGACCCTGGATGCCCGCTTTCGCGGGCATGACGCATGGTATGTTGCCAGCTTCATGTCGAGTGCTCTCAGAAATCCAAACTGAGTCACGACGGAGTAAGAGACTGGATTGACAATGTCCAAGCAGCAAAGACCCAAAATGGCCGTCTGGAAGTTCGCTTCCTGCGACGGCTGCCAGCTCACCCTGCTGAACTGCGAGGACGAGCTCCTTCCGATCGCCGGCGAGGTAGACATCGTCTACTTTCGGGAGGCGACCCGCGCCGACGGAAAGGGGCCGTAC
>SCUR01000329.1 GCA_004297235.1 Candidatus Manganitrophaceae bacterium
CAGAAAGCGTTTCTTTTTATCTTCCTCTCCTTTTCCTATTCTATCCATTCATTTTATGATCATCGCCGGATTGCTTTTTCTCAGCGGGTGCGCCGGCGCTCCCCCCAAGGCGAGCTATGGCCTCGGCTACCGCGAGGTCGGTTTCGCCTCCTGGTACGGCAAGGATTTTCACGGGCGGCCGACCAGCAGCGGGGAAATTTACAACATGTTCGGTCTCTCCGCCGCGCATCAGACCCTTCCGTTCGGAACGCAGCTTCGCGTGACCGATTTGGAAACAAGACGGAGCGTTCGGGTGAAGGTCAACGATCGGGGCCCCTTCGTGGGGGATCGCATTCTGGATCTCTCCTATGGGGCGGCCAAGGCCTTGGGAATCACGCGGGAAGGAACGGCGGAGGTCGAAATCGAGATCATCGGCTTCGCGTCAAAGCAGGAGGGGGGCGTTTTTCTCGTTCAGGTCGGCTCCTATCAGTCGAAGGGGAACGCTCTTGAGATCAAGGAGAAGGTCGAACGCTATTACAAATCGGTTTATATTGAAACGGTGGAGACGAACCACGGGCCGTTTCACCGGGTGCGGATCGGGCCGTTCCGCTCCGAGGGAGAAGCCAAAGGGGTTGTCGGCCGGCTTCCGAAGCAGTTGGCTTCCGAGGAGTTGGAGCCGGTCGTCTTGAGGGGCAATTAGGAATTAAGAATTGAGAATGAGGAATCAGAGAGATCGTGAAGCTGTTTCATCGCATCTTTAGAAAAATAAGGCAGGGAGGGGAGAAAGGTTTTACCCTTATCGAGCTGATGGTCGTGGTGGCGATCGTCGGGATCCTCGTCACCCTGGCCGAGCCGTCTTACCGGATCGCCACCACCAAGGCGAAAGAGGCGGCGCTCAAGCGGGATCTCTATGTGCTCCGCGACACGATCGATCAATACCACGCCGACCAGGGGCGCTATCCCGCCGCCCTCGCCGACCTGGTCGACAAGGGTTATCTTCGCGCCATCCCGAACGATCCCTTCACCAACGCCTCCAATACCTGGGTCGAGATTTATGTCTCCGAAGGGGAGGAATCGGGCATCTACGACGTCCACTCCGGCAGCGATGTCATCGGGACCAACGGGACGACTTATAATGAGTGGTAGCGGTCCGCTGATTTAAGGTTGGAGCGTTCTGCGTCCTCTCTTCGGTTAGCTGATTTCCACCGCTTCTCATCAGAAAATTTTCTTCCCGCTCCTCACTGTCTATAAGATAAAAATCCACTCACGTCATATGGACACCATTTTCTCCGAGGTTATGTCTGGTCCGACGGTGTCCGGGGAGTGGGTTTACAGTTACGGTATTGCTTTTACTGATTTCGATGTGATATACCACGGTCGTCCGGAATTATAAAGCATAAAATTTTCCGTCTATCTCGGAGATCGGTTTTCGACATTTCATATTTTCGACAATTTAGGAATGACTCACAAGAGATAGACAGAAAAATTTCCGTAAAATAAGGCAGAAATATTTCTGTCTATTTATGTGTTAGCAGTCCAGTAGGATCAAGATGTTTGATCGTACCGTGTGGGAGTTTATTAATTCCTTTTCCTCGTGGCTGTCGGCTGTTGGTACACTCCTCGCTGTTTTCGTTTCCCTTCACCTTGCTCGGCGGGACCAAATAATCCGATTGGCCATAAATGCAGGAATTCGCAAGATGGTCAAGATGAATCAAAAAATCGTGGATGGAGACGATATCGTAACCATCAGCATCACAAACACTGGACACAGGACTGCAACTATAACCGGAATTTGCTGGAGAGCGGGAACTTTTCGGAAATACATGTTCGACCAAGTTCCAGGAGCAAACAGCTATTCATCCACTCTACCTGTCAAACTGAGCGACGGGGACGAGGCTTTCTTCCGAATCCCGATGAAACAGTTTGAGCAAGGTGCCGAATCCATTATTAAGGGCATAGACGACATGTGGTTCCCTATTCTCCAAGGGCGGTCAATTAAAGTCGGAGTGTATACGTCCACATCTGGTGTATACACGGCCGATATCGATAAGAATCTCCGGGATTGGTTTATCAAAAAAGTAAAAGAGTATCGACATAAGCAACCTACGGGCTAACAATCCACTGGAGCCGACCGCGTAAGGCCGTCGCATTTTTAAGCGGCACTGTTTCGCGGCGACTCACCTTTAACGTTAGGCATCTAGGAATCACGAGACGCATATGGCAACTCAACCGTGGGCCGCAGGTCCGAAAGAGATTCTTGAGCATGGTATATCACTGTTACGAAAGGACAGTGACAAGAATCGCCGGTTGGCCCTCCTGAGCGTCGATAACGCAGTCGAGCTTACGATCAAGACGTACCTTGGCCTCCCAAAGCGAATTAACGGCATCAATGTCCCGCGCAAGGAGTACGCCGAATTCAGTGAGAGCTTTCCTAAACTGCTCGACGCCCTAGAACAGTATGCAGTTCCAAAGATTTCTGGAATAGAACTCGGTGAAATCGAATGGTTTCATAGGCTACGGAACCAGCTTTACCACCAGGGAAACGGTCTTACTGTAGATCGAGATAAAGTCGAAATCTACTCAGAACTCGCGAAGCTTCTGTTTGAGAGCCTGTTCGAGGAGCAGCTATCTTTTGCCCCAGAAGATCAACACCAAATGCTGGGCGAGTTCTTGGCCGCTTGGGTATCGTTCGAGCGAATGATCGCAGAGCTAAGCAAACTGAATGCGGCAAAGCTTACCACTCTTGCCGGTCGTACCCGGCCACCGCTCATGGCAATGGGTCGGATGGTTCGAGTCGGTGTTTTCGAGCCAGCCGAGGCAAAGGAGATCGATGAGTTGCGCAAAATACGGAATGAAGTGGTGCACGGAATCGTCGATTACAAGACCGTCATAAATCGCAAGGTCATTCAGCGTCTTGAAAAAATCACGGAGAAATATCAGCATGTACTTGATTCATCGCCACCGCCAGCAGATGCCTAACACGTCGGTCAACACAGCCGCTGCGCGATGAAGCCGCGCAGCGGCTGTTACCTAGGACGTTAGCCTTAAAAATGAAAAAACAAGTTATTAGCAGTTT
>SCUR01000330.1 GCA_004297235.1 Candidatus Manganitrophaceae bacterium
CAAGAACGGAAATATTCGCGTGATGGGCTTCCCCCCGATCGGAATCATGTCGCTCTCCGCCGTCCTCAAGCAGGCCGGACATGAGTGCGTCATGTTCGACCAGGCCAATCCGGAAACGCCGAACGAAGTCATCATTGATGAGATCCGCCGGCAACGGCCGGACCTCGTCGGGATGAGCTTCCTCAGCACCACCAGCTATCCGTATGCCAAGATCATGGCGCGCCAGATCCGCGCCGTCGACACCCAGGTCCGGCTCGCCTTCGGCGGGGTCTTCGCTTCGCTCAACGCGGGATTGGTGAAGATGCAGTGCCCCGAGGTCGACTTCGTCTGCCGGGGGGACGGCGAGCAGCTCATCCTCGATCTGATGGCGAATCTTGAGAATCCCGAAGCGGTCGCCGGGCTGACCTGGGCGAGAGACGGACAGGTGATCAACAATCCGAACCGGGAGACGGAGCGCCATCTCGATCAATGGCCCTTCCCCGACCGGGAGAGCCTGCCGCTCGATTTTATCGAGTCGATGCCGCTCGACGTGCCGGCGGTCCTCTCGATGGAGCGCTTCACGACCATGCAGACCTCGCGCGGCTGTCCCTGGCCCTGCGTCTTCTGCGATATTCCGATCTTCAACGACGGCAAGTGGCGCTTCCGCAGCGCCGAGCATGTGGTGAAAGAGTTCAAGTACCTCCAGGAGCTCGGCTACGGGGCGGTTTATTTCGTCGACGATCACTTTCTGCTGAAGGCCAAACGGATCGAGGCGATCTGCCAAGGGATTATAGACGAGGGGATCACCATCGAATGGGGGGTGGAAGGGCGGGTCGATTCGGTCTGCCAGCATCTCTTCCCGATCATGGCGAAGGCCCACTGCCGGACGATCATGTTCGGCATCGAGAGCGGCAGCCAGGCGATCCTCGATCGGCTCAAGAAAGAGCAGACGCTCGAAGAGGTCGAATCGGCCGTGACCACCGCCAAAAAAGCCGGCATCGAGATCGTCCATGGCTTCTTCGTCGTCGGCAATCCGGGCGAGACGGTGGAGGACATGCGAGCCACCTTCGACTTTGCCTCCCGGCTGCGTCTCGACACCTTCGGCTTCAACCGTCTCTGCGTCTACCGCGGGACACCGTTGTGGCAAGAGTATGTCCAGCGCGGGCTGGTCGACGACGCGGCCGATTGGTACAAGTACTTCAAATGTTCGGAGATCGATCCGACCTGTCTTCCCGGCGAGGTGATCAACAACGAACGGAACGCCGGACTGAAGCGGCTTTTTATTTACAAACTGACCCACTACCCGATCCAGACCTTCCGGCTGCTGCGCCGCTTCTTGCGCTTTATGCCGGCGCGCGATGTCCTTTATTTGCTGATCAAGCCGTTCCTCGGCAAGAAGAAGGGACAGACCAAGGCGGAGGCGATGTCGCGCGCGGTGGAGCATGGGGCGCTGAAGGATGCGGCCGCGGCGCTGACGATGGTCGACGACCATGTGCTCGAGCGGGTCATCCAGGAATCGAAGGCCGAGCGTCTCCGCATCCAGCAAGAGGCCGAACGCGGCGCCGGCGTCTGAGCCTCCACTTTTTTTATTCCCCACTTCTCTTCATCTAAATCGATAACTTGCTATCGCCCCAAAATAGAGCCCTGGTTATTGTTGTGATAGATCGTGTCGATCTCAGGGAGCGTGGATAAAGAGAGAACTTGGTCTTTGGTCAGACGGGCCGAAATGATCGGGGCCATGGTGTTCGCCAGGAGGATCTCCCCGCCCATTGTTTTGATCATCTCGATCAAAGGACTTTCAAGATCGGAGAGTCTCGCCTCCCTTTCTCTGTCGAGGACTTCCCTTTCTTTCCTGATGACGTCTGCTCCCTTGGCCGCATACTCTTCAGGGGTAGGACGGGGGACGAACTCACTAGCGACTACCAGCCAAATCCCAACTTCTACAAGATCGCTTCCTCTTTTAGTTTCAAGGATGGCATGGAGAGCAGGATCGAGATTGCCGAACCGGTTTTTTTTCGCCGCCCGGTCCTGCTCAACCAGCGCATTCAGATCGACTTTCTTGTCCGATGCATCCAGCGTGATGCTGTAGACTTCATGCCTTTCGCGATTGTGTACATTCAATGTCGTCACGCGTTGATCGATGAACTTCAAATGAAGCGTGGATTGATTGAGGATCTCCAGGGAAGCCGCCGGCACGCCGAGTTCCTTCGAGAGCGCGTTGAGCTGCGCTTCCGAGGGTTGGCCTCTTTGTGCAAAAAGAGGATCAGCATTAGACAGAAGAAAGATGGCGAGCAGAATGATTGAAAATTTGATCTGTTTTCTGATCAAGACTGACTCTCGACATAGAACTATCCCATAATATCGATTCATGAATATCGTCATCCCCTTGATCTCCCGAATCCGGATTATACCGAAAGAGGGAGAAAAGTTAAATAAGCAAACAACGACTCAGTCGGTCTGCATTTTTGCTTATTTTGACTGGACCTTGGGTTGTATCGGGGTAACAAGCCGGGAGATTGAAGAGCTTTGGCGGATGGTGCCGGTGGGAACTGACATCGCAATCACTTTCTAGTTCGCCGGAAAAGCGTATTACAAGATCTGACCCTCGACTTCCTGCCCTTGGACTTCGTTCACTTATTACAAATCCAAGTTAAAAACTTTCAGCTTTCGCTGTTCGGTATGAACGCTTCGTGGCACATTCT
>SCUR01000331.1 GCA_004297235.1 Candidatus Manganitrophaceae bacterium
CAACGACCGCGATCCCGGGCCGATGGAAAAAGCGATCGTCGCATTCGAAAAGGTCGTCAAGGACTATCCTCAAAGCCTCTATAAAAGCGAAGCAGAAGAGAAGTTGAAAGAATTGGCCCGCCGTCAGACGGCGCACCACCTTTATGTCGGCCGCTTCTACTATAAAAACAGCGCGTATCCGGCCGCGATTGCACGCTTCCAAAAGGCGATCGCAAAAGGGGAAGGCCCATCGTTGATCGAAGAGAGCCTCTACTATCTGGGACTCTCGCATTATTATGCCGAGCAGTGGAATGAAGCGAGAGAGACCTTCCAGAAATTGCTGCAGGAGTATCCACAAAGTTCTTTCTCAGGCAGGGCAAAGCAGATGCTCACGCAGCTCCCCGCTCCTTCCGCTTCTCTGAACACCCCTTAAGGAATGGAACAGGCGGCCCACCGGACCCAATGCAGTATTATCCACTCTTTTTAAATTTAAAAGGGCGTCCGGTGGTCGTCATCGGAGGGGGCGCGGTCGCGGAACGAAAAATCGCGACCCTTTTGAAGGCGGGGGCCGCTGTCACGATGATCGGTCCGACCCTCACTCCCCGACTTGCCCGATGGGAGGCCGCAGGGCGAATCATTGTCTTCCGCCGGCCCTACCGGCGGGGAGACCTGAAGGGCGCCCTCTTGGCTTTCACCGCGACAAACGAGAGCAGGGTTAATGAAGCGGTCGCCCGGGAAGCCCGACAGAAGCGGATTCCCTTCAATCAGGCCGACCGGGCCGCTTCCGACGGCTTTATCGTTCCCGCGGTTTTTTCCAAAGGGGGCATGACCATCGCGGTCTCCAGCGGCGGAAAGAGCCCGGCCCTCGCCAAACAGATTCGGGATTACCTGAAGGAACGCTGGAGGGCAGAAGATCGACGGTGGGTCGAGATCCACTCCCAAATCAAGCGGGCGCTGGTGGAGAAGAAACTGCCCTTGGAGAAAAGACGGGCGCTTCTCAATCGCCTGGCCGAATCGGAGCTGCCGGCTCTCTATCGGAGAGGACAAATTCAAGCGGCGCACCGTCTTCTCTTAAAGCTCAGCGGCTTGCGCCCGGCCGATCTCGCGCCGCCGTCCAATGGCCTCGAAAATGGGGCGGCCCCCCGACAGAAAGGGATCCGATGAAGAAGAAAAAGCCCGAGCTCCCTTGGAATCAATTGAAAACCTACTCCGTCAAACAACGGCCGAGCAAGGTCCGGAGAGAAGAGTTCGCCGCCCCGCTCCGGCCGGATGCCACGGTCGCCGCTTTTTTGAAATCGCTTCCGCAGATCCTCGCCGCGAAAGACCTTCGTGCAGTGATCGCCGCAATGGCCGAGGCCCATCGGAACGAGAAGGTGATCGCCTTTGCGATGGGGGCGCATGTCATTAAAGTCGGCCTCAATCCGCTCATTATCGATTTGATGGAGCGGGGAATCGTCACGGCGATCGCGCTCAACGGCGCCGGGATCATTCATGATTTCGAGCTGGCCTACATCGGGCAAACATCGGAAGATGTCGCCCCGGAGCTGGAGGACGGCACCTTCGGGATGGCGGAGGAGACCGCCTCCTATCTCAACGGCGCGATTGCGAAGGGGGCGGCGGAAGGGATCGGAATCGGCGAGGCGGTCGGGAAGATGATCCTCTCCGGCGGTTTTCCTCACACGGAGAACAGCCTCTTGGCCGCCGCCGCCCGTCTGGATATTCCGGCGACCGTCCATGTGGCGATCGGGACCGATATCATCCACATGCACCCGTCGGCCGACGGGGCCGCGATCGGAAAAGGCTCTTATCTCGACTTCCGCCGTTATACAGAGGTCGTCGCCGATCTCGAAGGAGGCGTCTACTTCAACATCGGCTCGGCGGTTCTGCTCCCCGAAATTTTCTTGAAGGCCCTTTCGATCGCGCGGAACCTCGGCCGGACCGTCCAGAACTTTACCGTCGTCAACATGGACTTCATCCAACACTATCGCCCCATCACCAACGTGGTCAAACGGCCGACCCAAAAACATGGAAAGGGATATGCCCTCACCGGCCATCATGAGATCATGCTCCCCCTCTTGATCGCCGGTCTGCTGGCCGAATTGGCCGGGACAAAAGGAAAATGAAAAAGGAAAAGCGGCTTCGCCTATCGGCGCTTCAAAAGAAGGTCCGCGCGCTTCAGAAGCAGGGGAAAAAGGTGGTCTTCACCAACGGCTGCTTCGATCTGTTGCACGTCGGCCATGTCCGATATCTTTCCGCCGCGCGCGCGCTGGGGGATTGCCTCGTCGTCGCGATCAACGCCGACGCCTCGGTCCGCCGGCTGAAAGGGACCGCCCGCCCGATCATTCCCCACCGAGAACGGATGGAGGTCTTGGCCGCGCTGGGGTGCGTCGATTATGTGGTTCTGTTCAACGCCAATACGCCGAAGCGGGTCATCGACACCCTCGGCCCCGACATCTTGGTCAAAGGGGGCGACTGGGCCCTGGAGGAGATCGTCGGACGGGAGAGCGTCGAGCGGCGCGGAGGAAAAGTGGTCCGGATCAAGATCGTCCCGGGGGCCTCGACCACCGGGATCATCGAGCGGATCTTGAAGCAATCGCGCCGGCGATGATTTAAGCCGCAACTGTGTTATAGTAAAAAAAGAATGAAGAGGAAGTAGTAAGGAGTGAGGAGTAACAGGAGCGAAGGAATCGGCTTTGCCTTTTTCCACCCCGCAATCCGCATTCCGCAATCCGCATTGAACCTATGATCTACCAACTGCAGTCTTCCCTTTTTTCTCCCGTGTTCGAAGCCATCACGGAGGGAGAACGGAAAATAAAAACGAGCGGCCTTTGGGGTTCTTCAGAGGCCTTTTTTTTGTCCCGGCTGGCACGGGAAGGGAGGACCTTTTGCGTCGTCGCCCCTTCCTACGCTCAGGCCGATCGGTTCTACCGGGAGCTTCGCTTTTTCCTGGAGCTCGATGCGACCCCCGAGCACCCGGCCCCGGAGCTCCTCTTCTTTCCTCCTTGGGATATTCTCCCGTATGAGCCGTCGACCCCCCGGCCCGACTGGATCGCCCAACGGCTGGCGACCCTGCATCGATTGACCGAACATCCGGAGGCGTTACTCGTCACCTCCATCGAGGCCTTCTTGCAGAAAGTGGTTTCCAAACCGTTCCTTCAAGAGCGGACCTTCACCCTCCACACCGGCGAGACCCTCTCGAAAGAGGCGCTGATCGAGCGGCTCTACCAGGGGGGCTACGAGGTGGTCGGAAGCGTCACGCAGCCGGGTGAGCTGGCGTTTCGCGGCGGGATCGCCGATCTCTTTCCGCCGACCTCCCCCCACCCGATCCGGATCGAGTTTTTCGGCGATCAGATCGAGTCGATCCGGACGTTCGATCCCGAATCGCAGAAATCGATCGCGCCGATCGACGGTGTCCAGGTGATCCTCGGCCGCGAAAATCTCTTCGATCCGAACTTCTACCGAATCCCGCTCACCGATTATCTCTCCCCCCATACGCTGTTGACCCTCGATGAGCCCGACGAAGTGATCCAAAAGGGGAAACGCTTCGCTGAAGAGGTTGAGGAGGGGGCCCTTTTCGCCGCACGCCGGAACCCGAAATATCCCAAGGTCGACGAGCTCTACCTTCCGCTCGCCTTTCTGGCCGAGGCGGGATCGGGCCGGACCGGCCTCGATCTGGAATCGCTCTCCCTTCGACCGGAGCGCGGGGCCAAGCGGTTCGCCTTCGACATTCGGTCCCTCCCCTCGCTCGGCCTCGGCCGGCCGGGACAGCCTTTCTCGGAGGTCGCCGGCACGCTCGATATTCTCCGCCGCGATCACCTGGTGCTGGTGACGGTTCGGAACGAGACCCAGCTCGCCCGCTTCAAGCACCTCTTCTCGGATCATGATCTTCCCTGGACGATGTGGAATCCGGAAGAGGGACCGGCGGCGACCTTCCCCGCCCCGATTTATCTGACGATCGGGTCGATCACCGAAGGCTTCTCCATCCCCGAAACCAAAGTGGCTTTCTTGACCGAAGAGGCCTTGACCGGACGGGCCAGCACGGCGACGCCGGCGCGGCGCGCCGCCTCGCGCGGCAAAGGAGGCAAAGGGAAAGAGGCGAAAACCGGTTTTCTCTCCTCGTTCGAAGATTTGAAGCCGCTCGACTATGTCGTCCATCTCGATCATGGAATCGGCCGCTACATCGGCCTCAAGCGCCTCTCGATCCGGCAGCAGGAGCGCGCCCCGGCCTATGACTCCGACTTCCTCGTCCTCGAATACGCGGGGAAGGACAAGGTCTATGTTCCGCTCAACTCGCTTCATCTGGTCCAGCGCTACACCGGACTGGAGGGACACCCGCCGCGGGTCGATTCTCTCGGCGGCACCCAGTGGGCCAAGACCAAAGCGCGGGTGGAGGGGGAGATCAAACAGATGACGGAGGAGCTCCTCCAGCTCTATGCCGAGCGGGAGGTGGTGCAGGGCCACCCCTTCGCCACCCCCCCCTCTCTCTCCGAAGAGTTCGCCGCGGCCTTCGAATATGAGGAGACCCCCGATCAGCTCCGCGCCATCGAGGAGGTCCTCGCCGACATGGAGCGGGCCAAGCCGATGGACCGGCTGGTCTGCGGCGACGTCGGCTACGGCAAGACGGAGGTCGCCATGCGGGCGGCGTTCGAGGCGGTGATGGACAACAAACAGGTCGCCGTGATCGTGCCGACCACGCTGCTGGCCCAGCAGCATTTTCAGACCTTCACCAAGCGCTTCGCCCCCTTTCCGGTCCGGGTCGAGGTCTTAAGCCGCTTCCGCTCCCGCAAAGAGCAGAAGGCAATCGTCGGCGATGTCCAGAGCGGCGCGGTCGACATTCTCATCGGCACCCACCGGCTTCTCCAGAAAGACATTCAGTTCCGCGACCTCGGCCTGGTGGTGATCGACGAAGAGCATCGCTTCGGCGTCCGGCACAAAGAAAAACTGAAGCAGCTCCGAAAGCAGGTCGATGTCCTGACGCTGACCGCCACGCCGATCCCGCGGACCCTTCAAATGGCGCTGGCGCAGGTGCGCGATCTCTCGGTAATCGAGACCGCCCCCGCCGACCGGCTGGCGATCCGGACCATCCTCGCCCCCTTCGATCCGACGATCATCCGGGAGGCGATCTTCCGCGAGCTGGTCCGGGGAGGGCAGGTCTTCTTCGTCCACAACCGGGTGCACAACATCGAGCAGATCGGGAAATTTCTCTCCGAGCTGGTGCCGGAGGCGCGGATCGGCGTCGCCCACGGCCAGATGCGCGAGCAGATGCTCGAAGAGGTGATGCTCAAATTCCAGGCGAAGGAGTATAATCTCCTGTTGACGACGACCATTATCGAGTCGGGGATCGATATTCCTTCTGCGAATACGATGATCATCAACGACGCCGACCGGTTCGGTTTGGCGGAGCTCTACCAGCTCCGGGGCCGGGTCGGCCGCTCCGGCGAGCAGGCCTACGCCTATCTGTTGGTCCGGGAAGGGCGCATTCTGACGGAAGAGGCCCGCCAGCGCCTTCAGGCGATCCAAGAATTTACTGAATTGGGATCGGGCTTCCGGATCGCGGCGCGCGACCTGGAGATCCGCGGGTCGGGTAATCTCCTCGGCCAGGAGCAATCGGGACAGATCGCCGCGGTCGGCTTTGAGCTTTATCTCAAGATGATCGAGGACGCGGTGCGGCAGCTGCGGGGAACCCCGATCGCCAAGGAGGTGGAGCCGACCCTTCAATTCCAGCTCTCCGCCTTCATCCCCGATCCGTATATTCCCGACACCTATCAGCGCCTCTCCATTTATAAACGCCTCTCCAGCTGTGAGGAGACCGAGGAGATCGACGCCCTGCGCGCCGAGCTGGAAGACCGCTACGGCCCCATCCCCGCGCCGGTGGGCCATCTGCTGCAGATTCTTCAGTTGAAGGTGATGGCCAAAGCGCTCCGAATCCTGAAGATCGAGGAGAGAGAGCGGACCCTTTCGTTCGTCTTCGATGAGTCGGCGCAGGTGACGGAGAACGATCTCCTTCGGCTGCTGAACGCCTTTAAGGATCGGATTCATTTCACCTCTCACTTTTCTTTTGAAATCCGGATCCAGAATCGCGGATGGGAAGACCTCTTTCTGGATGTCGCCCATTGTCTCTCGACCCTTCAGAAAGGAAAACAATGATCCGATCGAAACGGCCTGTTTTCCTCGGCCTCTGGCTCCTCCTCCTCGCCGGCTGCTGGCAGCAGAAGCCCTCGCCGATGCAGGCGACGGTGGCGCTGGTGAACGACGAGCCGATCACCGTCCAAGAGCTCCAGGGGGCGGTCTCCGAGACCCATGGCCTAGAAAATGGAGCGGCCGCCAGAGACAAAGGATCGAAGAGCCTGGAGGCCACCGCGGAGGAGCGGCAGGAGCTCGCCCGGCGGCTTCTGGAACAGTTGATCGAGCGGAAGATGCTGATTCAGGAAGCGCGGCGACTCAAAATTCAGCTGACCGAGGGAGAGCTGCAGGAGCGGTTTTCCGAAATCCGGGAAGGAATGGACGAAGAGGCCTTCCTCCGCTACCTGAACGAACGGAACTTGAGCAAGGAGGCGTGGGAGAGCTCGGCGCGGGAGACGCTGCTGATCGAGAAGCTGCTCAATCAACTCGTCGGCGACCAGATCTCTCTTCCGGAGGAGGAGCTGCTTCAGTATTACAACAGCCATCTGGAAGAGTGGAGCGTTCCGGAGCAGGTGAAGCTTCGCCAGATCCTCGTCGAGACCGAAACCGAGGCCGAAGCGGTCCGCCAAAGTCTGACGAAGGGGGCCGATTTTTCCGAGGCCGCCCGCACCCATGCGCAGTCGCTCGAATTCGGCAAGGACGGCGATCTCGGCTATCGCGCCGCCGCGGAGCTGCCGGTGGAGTTCGAGCCCTTTTTCAAAGCCGAGATCGGATCGACGAGCGGGGTGATTAAAACACCCTTCGGATATCATCTCATCAAAGTGGAGGATCGCCTGCCCGCGCGGACCCTCTCTTTCGACGAGGTGAAAGAGCGCATCTATCAAACCCTTTTGGAAGAAAAACGAGAGGCCCTCTTCTCCCGCTGGTTCGAAAATATTCGCCGAAAAACGGAGGTCAAAATCAATGAAGAGCTCCTTCACAAAGTTTCTTAACCTTCTCGCGGGAGCCGCCCTGCTCGCCGCGGCGAACCCCGTCTGGGGGGAAATGGTCATCGATCGGGTGGTGGCGGTGGTCAACCGGGAGGTCATCACGCAGAGCGAAATCGACGAAGCCGCGCAGGCGGTCAAACGATCGAAGATGGGGAGCCCCGCGGCCGCCGCGCTGAATCCGTCCGCAGATCCGAGCGAGCCGAATCGGAGCCTGGAGCACGACCTGCTCAACCAGATGATCGAGCAGAAGCTCCTTCAGCAGGAAGCGAAGAAAAAAGGAATCCGCGTCAGCGACGGCGAGCTGGAGCTGGCCCTGAAGGATATTGAAGAGCGGAATCGCTTCCCGAGCCGGGAGGCGCTCAAGCAGGCGGTCTCCCAGGAAAGCGTTCCCTGGGAAAAATACATGGAGGACCTGCGGAACCAGCTGACCGTCCTCAAGCTGATGAACCGCGAGGTCGACGCGAATCTCCTCATCACCGACGCCGAGATTCAAGCCTATTACGACGGACATCCGGAACAGTTCCAGCTTCCGGAGCAGATTCGGCTGAAGCAGATCTTGATTCGCGTTCCGGCGGGGGCCTCGACGGAGCTGATCGAACGGAAGAAAGGAAAGGCGGAGCAGGTCTTGGCGGAGGCGCGGAAGGGAGAAGCGTTCGAGCGGCTCGTCAACGAATATAGCGACGGCTCCGAGCGGCATGCCGGCGGCGATCTCGGCGCGTTCAAGAAAGGCGATCTCACCCCCGAGATCGAGCGGGCCGTCTTCAGCCTGAAGGACGGCGAGATCAGCCCGGTCGTCCGAACCGACCTCGGCTTCCACCTCTTCAAGGTGCAAATCTCCCCGGACGTCCGGAAACAGCCCTTCGAGAAGGTCAAAAAAGAGGTCGAGGAAAAGCTGATCAACGAAAAACGGACGGCGCTTCGCCAAAAGTGGCTGAACGAAGTCTGGAGCCGCTCGTTCGTCGAGGTGAAATAGAAACCGGCCGACCTTTCACCCCTCCTTTCAGAGCATCACGCCGTTGAATCACAACGTTCCGGACGATCGGTCGGTCGCCCCGCGCCCGAATCGAGCCTGATTGCGACCCGCGCCGCAACGTCGACCCTTTTAGAGAAAGAAACGTACAGGAGAAGCGACTTTAGCCATCGCCGATATTTCCACGGCTCGGAAAGTGGACCTCTCAGACAAACCCCCAATGAACTCCATTGCCCTGGCGGCGTTCGACCGCCGGCGGATCAACGAGCGAACAAACCGATTGGAGGGAGAATAAGACAATGACCGGCGCGCTTCATCGATTTTTCACCGACGACCACCGGCGACTGGAGGAGTGGCTCGATCGGGCCGCCGCCGATCCGGATCAAATAGACACCGCCTCCTATGAGACATTCCGCCGGGGGCTTCTCAAACATATCGGCATGGAGGAGAAGATTCTCCTTCCGGCCGCCCAGGCGGCCCGCGGCGGCGATCCGCTCCCCACGGCGGAGAAGCTCCGTCTCGACCATGGCGCCTTGGCCACTCTGTTGGTCCCTCACCCTTCCCCTCAGATCATCGCCGCGCTCCGGGCCGTTTTAGCCGATCACAACCTCCTCGAAGAATCGCCGGGAGGTCTCTACGAACTGTGCGAGGCGCTCGCGGGGGAGGCGCTCGACGATCTTCTGGCCAAGGCGCGAAGCGCGCCGGAGGTCTCGGCGATGCCGCACAAGAGCGATCCCAACGTCTTTGCGGTCCTCCGTCGCGTCCTTGCACGAGCCGGATACGACTTCGACGCTTATGCTGAAAGCACGATGAGATAAGGATGGAACCTCCCACCCTGCCCGGACCGACCCTTCGCCCGCCCGGCAGATCCCTCTCCGAAATAAATTGTTGACTTAATTCAGGGAGGGGGTTATACAAAACCGAGACGCAAAAATCTCTGACAACCGGAACAGCATCGAACCATGCCGACATTAAATTGGATCGGGAAAGAGGCGGTGGTGAATCACCATCGGCAGGTTCCCTTTCATCTGCTCAAAGACGTTCCCGACCTCGCCTGCGGCAAGCCGGGCGACGGCAATCTGATCGTTCAGGGCGATAATCTCGTCGCGCTCAAAGCGCTTCTCCCCTACTACGCCGGACAGGTCAAGTGCATCTACATCGACCCGCCTTACAACACGGGGAACGAAGGCTGGGTCTATAACGACAACGTGAACAGAGACGGTCGGCTTTGCCGACCTTGCGCGCCACGGCTACTTCAGCGAGACGGGTGAGCCGCTGCCGCGAGAGCGCGTCAGCAAATCGCCCTTCCTCGGCGCGTGTCGAGGCGTCGGAATTTACCTGCTCTACAACGGCATCCTCGGCGACCAGAGCGCCAACGGCGGCAACGTCCTCACGCGCGCGGTCCTCGCGCAGCTTCCGCCGTTCGACGGGCAGAAAGTCATCTACTGCGCCGGCTGCCTGCTCGGCCGCGACCGGTTGCAGGCGGAGCGGATCATCATCCGGCAGGCCCCCTATGAGATCAAAGTGTCATGAAGCCGATTTTCGATTCTCAAGAACTCGCCCGCCGCTTCAATGAAGAGGAAGCGGTGTGGCGTGATTACGAACACAAACGGGAACTCCGCCGGTGGCTCGGCTCGCGCCTTCCGCTACCGGAAGAGGTCCTTGATTACCTCGACCAACTTGAAGCAGAACGTGAGCGCCGGGTGACATGGTGTGTTGGGAGGTTCGCGCCGTGAAACGATCCAAACCCGTCGAGCCGTTGATTCTTACCATCCGCGAACAGCGGGTGATTCTGGATGCCGACTTGGCGCGGCTGTATGGCGTTACGACAAAGGTTTTCAACCAAGCCATCAGACGCAACCGTCAGCGATTCCCGGAAGATTTCGCCTTTCAACTCACGGCAGATGAACTAAAATACTTGAGGTCACAATTTGTGACCTCAAGTGGGCAGACAGTTGATGAAGGAGGCAATCTTTCGAACGCATCGCAATTTGCGACCCGTTCTCACGGTGGAAGGCGTTATCGTCCTTGGGCCTTCACCGAACATGGTGCGCTGATGGCGGCGAATATTCTTCGCAGTAAACGGGCGGTCGAGATGAGCGTCTTCGTGGTGCGGGCTTTCGTGCGGCTGCCGGAATGGAGGCAGCCAACACCAGCCATTCTCAAACGGCTGGTGGAATCGACATGGCCCTGGAGCGTGACCATGCCCTGGGCACGATCTGGCACTAGCTGCAACCGCATCTATAGCCGCCCGCCGACCCGCCGGAGCGGCTAATGCCAACCGAAGGCGATTTTGCAGAACTGAGGAAGGCGGTCAGACCGCTAGAATCAGCTACCTAACGGGCCTCGCTTGCCGCCGCGTTCGATCGTTCGGCGGAAAGGTCCGTTACGAATGAGACTTTGGACCCTTCCCCCAAACTTTCTACAAAGCATCTTTCCACAATCCAAAGAAAAATCAAACAACCCCTGTCATAATAATGGGGCAAGCGGGAACCGCTTCAGCCGATTCCCCGGCTCTGAATCTCATGACGACAGGAGAGACCGAACCATGCCCAAAGAGGACGTCTGGGCCATTGAAGACCCCTGGGAGAAACCTTCACCGGCTGCCAGAAAAAATCCGAAAAAGACTTTGGAAGCAAAACAGAAGCGACGGGGCGGCCATCCTGCGGTCGCTTTCAGTCTCTCCCTCTTCCTCTGGGGGGCGGGACAGATCTACAACGGCCAGGGGAAGCTCGGCGTTCTCTTCCTCCTGATCATGGCGAATTTTTATACCCTGCTGGGGATGATCTGGTTTTATGGAGGCCTCCTCGCTTCTTTGCTCGCGCCATTTCAGATCACCCCTTTTGAGATTTTCGTCGCCGGCGCCCTCTTCTATCTCTGCGGCCTGCTGCTTTGGTTCGTGAGTGCCGTTCAGGCGTATGATCAATCCGCCCGGGGACGCCCGCCCGGGGAAAAGGGGGTCTCCTCCCTCTGGCCGCCTCTTTGTTCCCTTCTCCTGCCGGGCTGGGGACAGCTTCTGAACTGCCAGCGGAAAAAAGGGATCTTTTTTCTTCTGATGACCCTTTCCGGCCTGCTCGCGGTCCCGGCCCTCTGGGTGATCCCCCAAATATGGCCGAAGGTCGACCGCGCCGCAGAACGTCTTCTCCTGGAAAAGATCCTCCTGGCCGCCCTCTTGTTCATCCCCTTTTTCTTTCTCACCTGGATCATCGCTATTTACGATGCCGGCAGGATCGCGCTCGACCCGGACAAAAAGGAGCCGCTGCCGAACAGGATCCGCTACGCCGTCAACCGGCTTCGGATAAAAGGATGGACGCGCGGCGTCCTGCCCCATCTGGAGGTCGTGGTGATGTTGAGCCTTTTTCTCGCGTTTTTCTTGGTCTACAGCCATTACTACTTTCCGAAAAAATTCTACGCCGATCGGCTCGGGTCGCTGCAGAGGACGCTTTCCGAGGAGGGGATGGTGCTCCTTCCCAAAGTCATCGATCGCGCTCTTTCGGAAACAGATTCTGATCGCAAAAACGTGTTGACGCCGCTTCCCCCCTCACCACCCGCTCCCCCTCTGTAAACCGGCTTCTTACTCGAGCCATGGGGAATCCGGACCGCGGCATCCGACTGAAGAAGTGGTAAACTGCGTCTAAGGAAAGGTCTGCCGGACGGCCGCGCCGCAAACGCTCACGGGAGGGATTTCAAAAATGGATACATCGTCGCTGATTTGGGGGATGTTGTTCGGGTCGATCGGTTTGGGTTTCTTCGTGTATGGAAAGCGGCAACGCGCGATCGTCCCGCTTCTCGCCGGGGTGGCGCTCTCCGTCCTTCCCTACTTTGTATCGAATGTCTACCTGATGGTCGGGGTGGGGATCGCTTTGGTCGCGCTCCCCACCTTCATCAGGAGATGAGTCGGGCGGTCCGGAGAAACGTTCCGATCCGCTTCATGGCCGGAGCACCACCCGCTCCACCTCTTTCCAGAGCAGATCCTTCCCCTCCTTCGCTTCCGCCGAGGTGACGATCACGTCCGAAATTCCAAATGACGCCTTGACCGCTTCGATCTGCTCTTTTCGCTGACCTCGTCCGATCTTATCGGACTTCGTCGCGACATAGAGGGTCGGCACCTGGAAGTGGTCGAGCCACTTCTTCATCTCCTGATCGAGAAAAGCGGTCGGGTGGCGAAGGTCGATCAACAGGACGATCCCCTTCAACTGTTTTCGCTTCGTCAGATAGGTTTCGATCATCGGCCCCCACTGCATCCGCACCGACATCGGCGCCTTGGCATAGCCGTAGCCGGGAAGATCGACGAGATAAAAATTCCGATTGATCTTGAAGAAATGGATCAGCTGCGTCTTCCCCGGCGTGGAGGAGACATACGCGATTTTCCTTCCCAGGAGAAAGTTGACCAGCGACGACTTGCCGACATTCGACCGCCCGATGAAGGCGATCTCCGGAAGATGCTCCTTAGGGCAATCCTCGATCGCGGTACACCCTTTGATATATTCCACCGACGTCAGCTTCATGAAACCGATGCTGCACGAAACGGCGCCAAAAAGCAAGCGCGTTTCTGCGTCCCCGTCTCCTCCCTCTTTGCATCGCGCTAAACGAAATCGCTATAATAAATTTAGATATGAAACGAAGTGAGGAGTCCCTTGTCAAAAGTGAAGAGATCAAGGCAAGCACCTCTTGCGTTTTAAATTCATCCCAAACCCATTCTTGAAATAAATTGAACGCCACCTTGGAAAGGAATCCCGACCATGAAAATCAAACTTTGTCCGGGCCGCTCCTACCCGCTGGGGGCCACCTGGGACGGCGAAGGGACCAACTTCGCCCTTTTCTCCGAAAATGCCACCGCGGTCGATCTCTGCCTTTATGACGACGTCTATGCCAAAGAGGCCTCCGCCGTGATCCGCCTGCGCGAGCAGACCGATCAGGTCTGGCACTGCTACCTCCCCGATGTTGCGCCGGGACAGCTCTACGGGTACCGGGTCCATGGACCGTATGAGCCGGAAAAAGGGCACCGGTTCAATCCGGCGAAACTGTTGATCGATCCTTACGCCAAGGCGATCTCCGGCAACATTCAATGGAGCGATCTCCTCTTTCCCTACCCGCTATCCGATCCGGAGAAGGATTTAAAAAAAGACGAGCGGGACGACGGCGCCTCCGTCCCGAAAAGCGTCGTGGTCGATACCTCCTTCGACTGGGGAAACGACCGCCTTCTTCGAATCCCCTGGCACAAATCGATCATTTATGAGGTGCACGTCAAAGGCTTCACCATGCAGCATCCGGAGATCGACGAGAAAATTCGAGGGACCTATGCCGGGCTCGCCTCCGAGCCGGCGATCCGCTATCTGAAAGAGCTCGGCATCACGGCGGTCGAGCTGCTGCCGGTCCATCATCATGTCGATGACATGTATTTGATCGAAAAAGATCTCTCGAATTACTGGGGATACAACACCATCGGATTCTTCGCCCCCGACTTCCGCTATGCCGCCTCCAACGAGCGAGGAGGCCAGGTCCACGAGTTCAAGCAGATGGTCAAGGCGCTGCATGCCGCCGGGATCGAGATGATCCTCGATGTCGTCTACAATCACACCGCCGAGGGGAACCATCTCGGTCCGATCCTCTCGTTCCGCGGCATCGACAATCTGGCCTACTACAAAACCGTCCCCGACCAACCGCGCTACTACATGGACTACACCGGCACCGGAAACAGCATGAATATGAACCACCCCCGGACGCTGCAGCTGATCATGGATTCGCTCCGCTACTTCGTCAACGAAATGCACGTCGACGGCTTCCGCTTCGACCTCGCTTCTACATTGGCGCGGGAGCTGCACGATGTCGACCGGCTCGCCTCGTTCTTCGACATCATCCACCAAGACCCGGTCCTCTCTCAGGTGAAGCTGATCGCCGAGCCGTGGGATGTCGGCGAGGGGGGATACCAGGTCGGCAACTTTCCGGTTCTCTGGACCGAGTGGAACGGGAAGTACCGCGACACCGTCCGACGCTACTGGAAAGGAGACGACCGCCTGATCTCCGAGATGGGATGGCGGCTCACCGGCTCCAGCGATCTCTACCAGCATAACGGCCGGCGTCCGTATGCGAGCATCAACTTCATCACGGCGCACGACGGCTTCACGCTCAACGACCTGGTCAGCTACAACGAGAAGCACAACATCGCGAACGGAGAGGAAAACCGGGACGGGGTGAATGAGAACGACAGCTGGAACTGCGGGGTGGAAGGGC
>SCUR01000034.1 GCA_004297235.1 Candidatus Manganitrophaceae bacterium
GGTTCGATAACGGATCTCCGCGCGGCGGCAAGGTCCAGTACGTTCATACCCTCAACGGCTCGGGCCTCGCGGTCGGACGGACGCTGGTCGCAATTCTCGAAAACTATCAGCAGGAGGATGGATCGGTCGTCCTTCCAGAAGCACTGCGTCCTTACATGGACGGGGTAGAGAAGATCGAAAAGGGAAAAGCGGCCTGACAAGGCCAATGGATGGGGAGATAAGACGCTCCGCGCTGGTGAGAGATCGACCCGAAGACCCGGTTATAGGGCGTGGGGCATCGCGCACCTGGTGCAAAGATCTAAAATCAACAGGCAGTACTTAGCGCGGGCCCCACATACAAAGGAGGGGTGGCCGAGTGGCCTAAGGCGGCGGTCTTGAAAACCGTTACCCGAAAGGGTCGTGGGTTCGAATCCTACCCCCTCCGCCAATCTTAGAACTTGAAATGTGCCTCGCGCGCGATTAGAATAAGCGACTGGCTTTACCCGTCGCGAAACGCGGGACTCAGAAAATAAAGGCGAGGAACAGGCTTAGCCTGTCCGAGCCGCGGGGGTGGGGCATCGGAGGACCTTTTCTCTTCCTTTGCCGCACGGGCCCCACATATAAATGGAGAGGTGGCCGAGCGGCTGAAGGCAACGGTTTGCTAAACCGTCATAGGGGCTTAAACCTCTATCCAGGGTTCAAATCCCTGCCTCTCCGCCAAATTCCCCAGGCGAAATTGGGGATGTGTTAATGAAGGAGTTTTATGAAACGGAAAGAAACCGCGATTCTTCTGGCGACCGTTCTTCTCTTTGCCGCCTGCAACAAAAAGGAGTCGAATTACATGGGGGAGGCGGCCCCGCCGCCGGTTCCACAGGCCCAGCAGGTCCAACGGAGTGAGCACCCCACCACGGAGCGCCCTTCCGATGTCCCCGATCTGAGCAACGCTCAGATCGTCGTGCCCGATATGGTGAAGGGGAAATGGAAGGCGGTGAAGTTGATGGTGGAAGACAAGCAGAGCCATCAGATCTCGGAGCACACCGTCGATATCGGGACGGAATATACCCTTCCCGGCTCAGAGGTAAAAATCAAGGTCGGCGAGTTTCTTCCCGACCTGATCATTCAGGGGACGGTTTTTACATCGGTCTCGAACGAGCTGAAGAACCCCGCGGTTCGCGTGGTCATTTCGGAGAACGGGAAAGAGCTCTTTAGAGGATGGCTCTTCTCTCTTTTCCCGACGATGCATCCGTTTCAACATCCCCGCTTCGCCGTCACCCTCAAGGATGTGGTTTCAGCATAATTTCTTTATCGCGCCCATAGCTCAGCTGGATAGAGCACTTGACTACGAATCAAGGGGTCGGGAGTTCAAATCTCTCTGGGCGCACCACATTTTCTCCACTCGGAATTCAGAAAACCTTCTCTAAAATAAGTCCTCGATCTTTCGCGTTCTCGCTTTAGAAAAACTGTACATCAATCGGTTCCTCTTCCTGTGGACTTCCGTCCCCCCTGATCTCCGCATATCCAATTAGTGTCTCTCTCGTCCGATTCACCTCTCTTTCCGAGGGTGTTCGTTGACAAGATGGCATTCTATGATACATTTTCCGTGATGTTCCACATCGGTATATAGAAATGATGGGTTCGATCTTCGTTTGAAGCCGCCCGATCCGGATGCGGTCAACATTTTCTTGAACATCCTAGAAGTGAATACCTGAACCGATCTTGATCTTTTCAACGTTCTTCTGATCTCTATCCGAGATTCGGTCATGGGGGGGCATCGTGCAAAAAAAAGGGAAGAGCGCGACCAAAGGGAAGGACCGAAAGGCCCCTTCTCAGTGGAAGCACGGTTCCCATTCCGATCCGCCTGCGTCTTCATCTGCAATGGATGAGAGCGCAAACGGGCTGAAGGAGGCGCCGTGCCTCCGCCCGCGTGTCGAATGTGAGAAGCAAGCGCAGCGCCTCCATTCGCTTCAGCAGGCCCTGGATCGGAATAAAGCCGAATCGGATTCTTTCGTTTATCGGGTCTCGCACGATTTGAAGGCGCCGGTGGTCTCTCTTTATGGGATGGCGTCGGTGCTTCTGGAAGATTACGGCGAGCGCCTCGACGAGCATGGGAAGCACTATCTCAAGCGGGTGATGGCGAATGCCGGCATGATGGAGCGGCTGATTGCCGATCTTCTTGCCTATTCGAGGGTGGGAAGATCGGCGCCTGTCCCGGAACGGCTTCAGACGGAGACGGTGGTACGGAACCTCTTGAATCAGTGTTCGGCCGAGATTGCGGAGAAGAAGATCCAGATCACTCTTCGCTCTCCCCTTCCGGAAGTGACCTTTGACCGGATGCGGCTTGAACAGATCTTCTTACACCTGTTCACCAATGCCATCCGGTTCATGGGCAACCAACCTCATCCGGCGATCGAGATCGGCGGATCTGCAGACGGCCGATCGGCCACCTTCCATGTCCGAGATAACGGCATCGGGATCGATCCCCAACATCACGAGATCATCTTCGGAGTCTTTGAGCGGCTCAAAGAAGTGGAGGTCGATGGGACGGGAATGGGGTTGGCCCTGGTCAAAAAAATAATCGATCTGGCGGACGGACGCATCTGGGTGGAATCAACAAAAGGGGAGGGGGCCGCGTTCTTCTTCAGCCTTCCTCAGTAAACGGGGCGATTCAGAAAACGGTCCTTCCGGAACGAAGCAATCTAAACCGGGCGATTGTAAGGTGAGGAGATAGACCATGGAGGCAATGGAGATTCTCTTAGTCGAAGATAATCCGGACCATGCCGAATTGACGCGGCGCGCCTTAGAGAACGGCAACGTGGTCAATAAGGTCACCTGGGTCAAGGATGGTCAGGAGGCGCTCGATTATCTTTTTCAAAAAGGGGCTTACGCGGAAGCGCCGCGACCCGGTCTCATTCTGCTTGATATTAACCTTCCTAAGGTCAGCGGGGTTGAAGTCTTAAAAAAGATAAAGGTGGATGAAGCGCTCCGCGTCATTC
>SCUR01000332.1 GCA_004297235.1 Candidatus Manganitrophaceae bacterium
GCCGGTGTTTCGGATTTCGTGTTTGTCTCGACGTTCAATCAGGAGCAAGGTTCCTTCGCGCAGCGGATACCGTTTCTCTTTAACAATCGCGACACCCGTTCCAGAAACCACATACAACCACTGATCACTGCTGCGGTGGCGGTTATCCGAGCGTCCCTCGGAATCCCCGGGAGCGAGGACCATCTCCGCTGCCTGCGAGTCGCGGTTGCCGAGCGCGACCCGGAAACCTTGCCCAAATCGAAGGGTCTTGCGCCTCATTGCTCAAACCTTTGTCAAATTCCAAGATGAGAAAGGTTCAGCCGGTCTCCGGAGATCGGCGGACACCAATAATACCCACCCGTTAACGGCCGCGAGAAGGTAAACAGCGCATCAACAATCCCATCTTCCAGGCCCGCCATCCGGCGAAGCACCCGCTCATACCGGTCGAGCGACTCGACATACGAAATGAACTCCAGCCCCTGCTGATGCGCGGTCGCCCAAGGCATCGAGCGCCGGACCATGAAGGCGGGCGGATCGTAACTTTCCTGAGCGCTTCGCTTCACATGCGCCGATTCGGGTGCGTCTGCGATTTCCTCATTCGTGTCAAGACGCCTGCCCATCACCGCATCCCGCTTTTTGGAAGGAAGCGATCGAAACCGATTCAAATCATGGACCCATCGCTGAACGGCGACAAAGCTCGATCCTTTCACGTTTTTCCCCGTCGGAATGATCGCCGCTTCGACCGCCGCGTTCTCTTTCGGATTCTCCGTGCCGTCTTCATATCCGGTCAGATCCTTCCCGCCGGCGTAAAGAAAGGTATCCATCGCATCGTCGAGGATGACCGCTTCATTCAAGAACGACCGGAGTTGTTCCGTCCGATCGAAGAGAACGCCGCGATCCTCCCCCCGAAGGAAAAACCAAAGGGCTTGCTGCGTGGAAGGGACGTTGCAACCCGGTCCGGCCAATCCCGGAAACGCGCGCAGCCCCGCGACTTCCTTACTCAGTGCACGCACCACCGGCTCGCCCACGCCGACAACCCCCCAATGGACGTCGAAGCCTTTGGCAAGTCGCTGCAGCGCGGCGCGCAGATTCGTTTCGGGAATCATCCGGAACGTGAGAGAGCGCCCAAGCGCCGACGGCGCGGCAAGGATCCCCGGTTGTGAAAAGTCCGTTTTCATCGATGTATACCTTCCTTTCATCTAAAAAAGAAGATCGACCCATGCGTGAGGAATGTTGATTTTGTATAATCTTTTTTTTGAAAAGAGTCAATCGATGTGTGCGGTGCAACGGAGCCGGAAGGGAGAGAACAATCCACTTTGCTCGAACGTGATTCTGCGCAACCGGAAATCCGGAGAAACGACGCTAAATTCTTTCAACATTGTCGACATTCGAATAGTCGACCTGCGCTTTCACGGTCGATCCGGTCTTGATGCAGCGGAAATCATAAAAATAGACCCGCTTGATCTCCTTGTCGGGGAAGGCGACGGTGTCGACAAATTTGCCGTGCTCGTCGAAAGTCCAATCGTCCTTATTCCGGTCGAACGGCGGCTTCTGTTTCTTGGCCGCATTTTCACAAGTGAGTCCCGGCGTGACCGCAAGACCGTAGATGTGGGTGTCAAAATCGTTGAGCAAGATCGGATTGCCCGGCAAATCCTTCCTCAGGACGGTATGGCTGGTCCATGTGTGATTGAAGGTGGCGAACGTTTCCGGTTGGTTCGCCTGCGACAGCTTGGACCCGGCCGGCTTCCAGCGCAGATTTCCCAGAACATATTCATCCTGCCGGAACGTCGCGTGACGGGAGAGTTGGAAGCTGATTCCGGAGGAGGGCGCGAAAAGCGGACTGGTGTCGAAGATCTCTTTGTCGGTGATTTGGGACGGCGCCCTCACCGTAATATAGAGATCGGCGACGCCCGGCTGGGGACGGGATGGCGCGGGCGATGGGGCCGCGCCTTGAGTCGGGACGGGCTGAGGCGCTTTGGAAAGGAGCTTCAATGCCGATTGATTTCCGGCGGTCCGCTGGAGATGCAAGGCAGGGTCTGTCCGAAGACGGATCTCGGACGCGGCGACGCGCGGCCGGACCGGCTTCGATGGAGTCCGATTCTGTTTTAGTAAAAATGTTTGCATCACCCCGGGTCGCTCAAGTCCGCCAAGTGTAATCCTTAGGAAGGTTAATTTCAATCCTTCATCAAGATCAGGCCGCGTCCGAAATATCCTCTTGCGGCGCTTCGGATTGAATTTCGATTTTCTTTCCCTGCTCCTTCATCGCGGGAAGGGTGATGTAGAGGACCCCTTGGTGATGGCGCGCCTGAATCTGATTTTCCGGAACGGGGGCGGGGAGGGTGATGACCCGTTCGAACGGACCGTAGGGACACTCCTGAAAAATACTGTTTTCCGGTTTAAAACCTTCCGGCGGTTTTCGCTCCCCCTCGATCACCAGCTGTTTGTCGATCATCGAAAGGGAAATCTCATTCAAATCGACCTCCGGCAGCTCGACCCGGACGACCCATTGCCCCTCCCGCTCATAAAGGTCGGCCGGCGGCATCCATCGCTCCCATCGCTCCGGATCAAAGTCGACGCCGAACGGGTCGGGCCCGAATGTTCTTTTGAAAAGATCGTTCAATTCGTGTTGCATCGAAAAGATGCGGTGAAACAGATGTCTTTGTGAAAATGCGTTCTCCATCGACCTGATCTCCTCTCATGCTCTTCGTGAACTTTCTTTGATTATGAGCGTATCGATCCGGAAGGGTCAAGATTCACCATCGGCTTATATAAACAGCCGTTGAAACGAATTTCCAAGATGCTCATTTGAAGACAGATGACGATGAGATGGATGGCCGACTTTCACCTACACTCCCGGTACAGCGTCGGAACCCGTAGAAGAGGCCCGGTCGCACGGCCGGAGATGCCCGGTCTGCGGATGCGGTCCGTGAAGGTGAGCAAGGCGCCCTGCTACGACGGCCGCTACGGAAAGATTTTCGTTTTGAAATAACCGTCAGTGTCGGATGTTCAAGAAAAGATAGCTGCCGATTCCGAGAAAGAGAAGATTGGCCCCCCAGGCCGCGATCCACGGAGGGAGGACGTTGATCCGGCCGAGCGTGAGGGTGACTGAAAAAACAAGCCAATAGCAGAGCGCCAAGCCGAGGCTGAGCGCCGCCCCCCGCGCCACCTTCGCACTTCGTCGATCCTGGAGGGCAAAGGGAATCCCCACGAGCACCATCATGAAGTTGACGAACGGAAAGGCCTGCTTGGCGAGCAGATCGACCCGATAGCGGGTGGCATCGAATCCGTCCCCGGAGAGCCGGTCGATGTAGGCTCGGAGGCGCCGGTAGGTCATCTCCTCCGGCTCGGCGACCGCCTGTTTGAAATCGTCGGGCTTCTTGTTGATCCCGATCCTTTCCTCATCAAACCGCTTGATCTGAACGGTCCCGTCCGGCTGAAAGGTGCGATGAACCCCTTTTGAGAGAATCCAGCTTCCGTCTTTGTAGGTCAGCCCTTCGGCCTCAATCGACTCCGGCAAAGAAAAGTCGCTTCCCAAATAGTAAATGTTGACGCCAAACATCTTCTGCCGATTCGGTTCCACGAGCTCGATGTTAAAGAGCGTCCGGCTGTCGAGGCGAAGCCACATTTTGTTTTGAACCAATCTTCCGTCGTCGTTCTTCTTCTCGATCTTGATCTCCTGAATCATCTTTGCTTTTTTATACGTGGAGGGGACCAGCGTGCCGTTGAGAAAAAAGAGCGCGCTGCTGAGAAAAATCCCGAAGAGGAGAAGGGGCGCGGTCAGCTTCAGGAGGCTGACCCCCGAACTTTTGAATGCGATGATCTCATTGTTTCTCGAAAACATCCCCAGCGTCAGAAAAGTGGCGATCAGAACCGCCAGAGGCGCGACGTCGAAAATGATTTTCGGAATCTTAAAGAGAAAATATTGGACGACGAAGAGGATCTCTGCGTCGCGCTCTGAGAATTTCCGGATCTTCTCCAGAAACTCGATCGTCAGATAAACGAGGGAAAGTATCGACAGGACCACGGAGAAGAACTTTAGATATTCCTTTAAAATATATCGAGAGATAATCGACATGATCAGGGCCTCTTATTGCCGAGTTGGAGAAAACGGGGATAGGACTCCTGCGCCATCGCCCGGACGAGATAGATGGTAAAGGGGATGAGGGCGAGATGGGGGACCCAGACCGCCAGGAACGGCGTGGCGATCCGGAGGGTGATCAAATAATCTCCCAGGGTGTTGAGCAAATAGTAAAAGGTGATCAGCGCGATCCCGAGGGTAAATCCTCCCAGGCGGCCGGTCCTTCCTGAGATGATGCCGAGCGGAACGCCGACAATGCCGAACACGAGGGAAGCGAGCGAGAAGGAGAAGTTCTTATAAAATTCGGACAATAAACGCAGGGCGCGCAGATCGGTCCCCGCGGAGGCCTCGATCTTCTTTTTAATCTCCTGATACGACGCCGGCTCCAAATTGGCGTTGCCTCCTTGAATCAGCGATCCCAGATCCAATTTCAAATCATATGTGCCAAACATCACGCGCTGATAATCCGCGGCGTCTTTCGCCTTGATATGGATGCTCCCGTTCAAGAGATGAAACTCGATAGCGCCGCTGCCGGGATCATTGACGAGAATTCCTTTTTTGGCGACGATCACTTTTGGAGAGGAGGGATCGCGGCTGTCATAAATGAAGACCCCTTCCATCTCCGAAAAGGTCGGCATCGATTCCACATAGATGACGATATCGGAAAAGATTCCGTTGAATTTTCCCTCCTCGATTCCGACGCTCGCTCTTTTTTTCAGAATTCTCATCGCCAGCGAATTGAAAGAGCCCCCGCCCCACGGCTGGGCGATCATTCCCATAAACAACGTCAGGAGGGCCGCCGCAACGGAAAAGAAAAGAACCGGACGAAGGAAGCGGTAGAAGCCGACGCCGACCGACTTCAGCGCGATGATTTCGTTATCATAGGAGAGCCGATTAAAGGTCATCACGGAGGCCATCAGAACAGCCATCGGAATGGTTAAAAGAAAGAAAGAGGGAAGGAGGGTCAAAAAAATTTGTCCGACGCTGAGGAGATCGACCCCTTTGTCGATGACCAATTCCATCAACTTCAAGAGTTGATGAATCAGAATTAAAAATGTTAGTATGAATATGCCGAAAACAAAGGGGATCAACAGCTCTTTGAAAATGTAGCGATCCAGAATCCGAACCATAAGCAGACAATATACATGGGATGCGATTCAATGTAAATAATGATATTGACAGAAGGTGAGGAGTGTGTTAAAAACGCAGGCCCATTTTGGACCGAGAAGATCGCAAAGACTCTCGTAATGGAATCTCGACACACTCAATTCTGCTTGACGAAAGGGGAAGCAAATGAAGAATTGGATTAGAATAGCCGCTGTTTTGATCATGGCTACCGGTTTAGCCGGTTGCTACCAGAAACCGCATGAAGAACAAAAGCCACAAACACCTGCGGAGGCGCCCAAGCCGGCAACCCCTCCTGAGACCCCCGCAGCGCCTCCCGCCGCACCCGGCGGGGCGCCAGAGACCCCTCCGGCAGCTCCAGGCGGGGACGCCCACTAACCGGGAAAACGTGGTTTTAAAGTCTCGCAAAGGCCTGCTGGTGAATCTCAATATAAACCAGCAGGCCTTTTTGTTCGGTTTTCTTGACACATCGGAGGTTCTATGATATCTCCTTAAATACGAGTACATCGAGGGGATATCTTTGTCTTCCGACAAAAGTTCGATCATCGAAAAAGCCCAGAAACTCGCTGCAAAAGGGCAAATCGATAAGGCCATCGAGGAATGGCAAAAACTCATCGCAGAAACCCCCAACGATGGCAATATCTACAATACCATCGGCGACCTCCACTTAAAAGCCAATCATGCCAAAGAAGCCATCTCGGCCTATCTGAAAGCGGCGGACGCATTCAGAGGGGCCGGGTTTGAGTTAAAAAGCATCGCCGTTTACAAGAAAATCGTAAAAATAGACCCCTCGCGTATTGATGTTTACGAGAAATTGGCCGATGTCCATGCGGAGCGAGGACTCGTCGCCAATGCCGCTGAGGACTATCTGCGGGTCGCGAAGCATTACGCAAAGGGGGGAGATCTTCAAGCCTCCGTTGCCGTCTACCGGAAACTCGCCAACCTGGATCCCAAGAATTTTGCCGTCCGGCAAAAGCTCGCCGAGATCTGCCAGAAATGGGGCCTCGCACAAGAGGCGGCCGAGGAGTACGGCAAAGTCTTAGAGATCTTCAAAGACCGCCAGATGACCTCGGAGGCGCAGCAGGTCATCGACCAGGTGTTGGATCTGGAGACTTCGCGCTCGGGACAGCCTCCCGTCGAGAACGACGCTTCGAAAGAAAAAGAGCTCTCCCGTCCCCCTGAAGTCATCGTCGAAAAAGCGGCACCGGTCGAAAACGAGCCGCTCGCTCCCGAACCGGCGAGCCCTCCGATGGCCGCGCCCGCGGTGGAAGAACCTCTCCCCCTTTCTGCAAGAATGGAAAAATCGTTACAAGAAGGAGACTGGCCGGCCGCCGAAGTCCTGATGGAGGAACTTCGGGATCAACCGGCCGAATCGTTAGCCTTCTTATCGAAGTGGGTGGAATATTTCCTTGAGAAAAAGATCCACCCCAAAGCGTTCTTGGTTCTGCAGAAAGCCGTTTCTCTCGCGGAATCGGAAAATATGAGGGTGTCGTGTCGATCGATCATTCAATCTTACCTTGCCTCGAATCCGGAACAAATTTCGGCCCATCAACTCCTGGGAGAAAACTTTGA
>SCUR01000333.1 GCA_004297235.1 Candidatus Manganitrophaceae bacterium
CCGGCGATCGGCCAGGGGGCGTTGGGGATCGAGTGTCGACGGGAGGACCCCACGGTAAACGAGCAGATCGCCTTTTTAAACGATCCGGAAACCGCCTGCACCGTCACCGCCGAGCGGGCGCTCCTGATTCGCTTGGAAGGAGGCTGCCAGGTTCCGATTGCAGGCTATGCGACCCTCTCGCGCGAAGAGATCACCCTCGAAGGGCGGGTCGCCACGCTGGACGGCCGGGAAGTCCTCCGAGAGCAACAACGCGCCCCGATTTCCGACGCGTCCCGGCTGGGAACGCAGGTGGCCGAATCGCTCCTGGCGAAAGGGGCCGACAAAATTCTCAAGGCGGTTTACGAAGGGGAAAGACCGCCCGCGCCGGGAACCCCCTGACAGATCATCGATAGGAACACACCGTGGGACAAAATCCCTCCCCAAAAAAGGTCGGGCCGGTCTATCTAGTCGGCGCCGGTCCCGGCGATCCGAAGCTGATCACCCTTCGCGGGAAAGAGCTGCTGGAGCGGGCCGATGTGGTCATCTATGATTACCTCGCCAACCCCAAGCTGCTCGCCTTTGCGAAAGAAGGGGCGGAGAAGATCTACGTCGGAAAAAAAGGGGGGTCGCGGAGCGCCCTTCACCAAGAACACATCCACGACCTGATGATCGACGCGGCGAAGGCCGGAAAGTGCGTCGTCCGGCTGAAGGGGGGCGATCCGTTCATCTTCGGTCGAGGGGGAGAAGAGGCCGAGGCGCTGGTGGCGGCCGGAATTCCGTTCGAAGTGGTCCCCGGCGTCACCTCGGCGATCAGCGTCCCGACCTATGCCGGGATTCCTTTGACGCACCGCGAGTTGGCCTCCACGGTCGCCTTCGTCACCGGGCATGAAGACCCTGCCAAAACGGGAAGCCTCATCGATTGGGCCAAGCTCGCCGGGGGACCCGATACGTTGGTCTTTCTGATGGGGATGGGGAATCTCTCCGCGATCGTGTCGGAGCTGATCCGAAACGGAAAGAATCCCAAAACCCCGATCGCCCTGATTCGATGGGGGACCCACCCCTATCAGAAAACGCTGGTCGGCCGGCTCGACGACATCGTCGCGAAAGTCGGCGCCGAGGGGATGAAACCGCCGGTGGTGATGGTGGTCGGCGACGTCGTGTCGCTGCGAAGCCGGCTCAATTGGTTCGAGTCGAAGCCGCTCTTCGGAAAACGCATCGTCGTCACCCGCTCCAAAGAGCAGGCCCCGGAGTTCATGGAGCTTCTCTCGTCGTACGGGGCGGAGGCCGTTCCGTTCCCGACCTTGCAGATCGTCCCGCCGCCGAGCTGGGCCGAAATGGACGCCGCCCTCGAACGGATCGAGGATTACGATTGGATCCTTTTTACCTCCGTCAACGGGGTGCAGTCGTTTCGCAAACGGCTCGCCGCGCTTCGAAAAGATCTCCGGGCGTTAAAAGATATTTCGCTCTGCGCCATCGGTCCCCGCACCGCCGCGGAGATTGAGGCATGGGGGCTGCAGGTCGATCTGATTCCGTCCGAGTTTAAAGCGGAGGGGGTGCTCCAGGCTTTGGATGAACGGGGGATCGCCGGTAAACGCTTTCTCCTCCCCCGCGCCATGGAAGCGCGCGAGATTCTGCCGGAGGAAATTCAAAAAAAAGGAGGCCGGGTCGATGTCGTCCCCGCGTACCGGGCGGTCCGGGCCGATCCGGACGACGCGGCGACGGAAGCGCTCCTGCGCGGGAAGCGGGTCGATGTCGTCACCTTTGCCAGCTCTTCGACCCTTCGCAATTTCATGGAGCTCCTCGGTCCCCGGCGATCGTGGCTCTCCGAAAGCGCCGTCGCCTGCATCGGCCCGATCACGGCCGACACGGCGCGCGAATTCGGATTGAAGGTCGATATCATGCCGAGCGAGTATACCCTCCCCGCCCTGGCCGAATCGATTGTAGACTATTTCACGAAAAAAGAGTAAATTGGAAACAGAAAATTACGACTGAGGAGTTCTTATGGGTTTTCCAACACATCGTCCGAGACGGCTTCGAGAGAGTGAAGCGCTCCGCCGAATGGTCCGCGAGACCGACCTCTCGACCGACCACCTGATCCTCCCCCTCTTCGTTACTCAGGAGAAGCGAGGGAAGAGTGAAATTGAATCGATGCCGGGTCAGTATCGCCTCTCGATTCCCGATCTCCTCAAAGAGACGACCGAAGCGGCGCGACTCGGAATCCCCGCGGTGATTCTCTTCGGCATCCCCAAGACGAAGGACGATTACGGCTCCGCCGCCTGCGATCCCCGAGGGGTGGTCCCCCAGGCGATCCGGGCGATCAAAGAGAAAACGCCCGATCTTCTCGTCATCACCGACGTCTGCATCGATGAGTACACCTCTCACGGGCACTGCGGCGTGGTGAAAGATGGGAAGATTCTCAACGATGAGACGTTGGAAATCCTCTCCAAGATGGCGCTCGCACACGTGGCGGCCGGCGCCGACATGATCGCCCCGTCGGATATGATGGACGGACGGGTCCGGACCCTCCGGAATACGTTGGACGGGAACGGGCACGCCGAGATTCCGATTCTTTCCTACGCCGCCAAATATGCCTCCTGCTTCTATGCCCCTTTTCGGGATGCGGCCCAATCGGCCCCGCAGTTCGGCGATCGGAAAAGCTATCAGATGGATGCGGCCAACCGGCGAGAAGCGATCCGGGAGGTGGCGCTCGATATTGAAGAAGGGGCCGATATCGTCATGGTGAAGCCGGCCCTCCCCTATCTTGATATTATCCGTGAAGTGAAGGATACTTTTAATGTTCCCGTGGCCGCCTATCAGGTGAGCGGGGAATTTTCGATGATCAAGGCGGCGGCCCAGAAAGGATGGATCGACGAGACGCGCGCGATGACGGAGTCGCTTCTCTCGATCCGGCGGGCCGGGGCGGATATGATCTTAACCTATTTTGCAAAAGAAATGGCTCAACTTTCGGGGGTAAAGCGATGAGAATGTTTATCGGCTCGGCGAACATTAAACCGATTGAGGCCTATCCGGTGGTGGCCATCGGCAACTTCGACGGGCTCCACTTGGGGCACCAGGCGATTCTGGCGGAGGCGATCCGGCGGGCCCAGGAAAAAGAGGGAACCTCGGTCGTCCTGACCTTTGAGCCGCACCCGGTGAAGGTGTTGCATCCGGAGCGCGACCTTCGATTGATGAGCACGTTTCAAGTCAAGATGCGGCAGATCGAGGCGACCGGCATCGACGTCGCCTTCAGCGCCGAATTCAACAAGACCTTCGCCCAGCTCAGCCCCTATGATTTCGCAAAGACCTACCTGCACAACAAGATCGGCGCCAAAGAGGTCGTGGTCGGCCGCAACTTTCAGTTCGGCAAAGATCGGGCCGGCAAGGTGGAGGACCTGATCCAATTTGGCAAGGAGCTCGGATTCGAAGTGGTCGTCCAAGACCCGGTCCTCGTCGACGGCATCGTGGTAAGCTCCACCAAGATCCGAGAGCTGATGAAAGAGGGGAACATTTACCTGGCGTCCCGGATGATGGGGCGATATTATGCGATGGAAGGGAAGGTTCTTCCGGGAGACGGGATGGGAAAGAAGCTCGGCATCCCGACCGCCAATTTCCGTCTCCCCAACGAGCTGGTTCCCAAAGAGGGAGTGTACGCGGCGCGGATCGCCACCCTCAAGGCGGAGGGATATGTCACCCTCGACGGGATCGTTTACATCGGCTCCCGGCCGACGTTCGGAGCCCATGAGAGTCGGATGGAAGTTCACATCTTCGACTTTAACGAAGACATCTACGGCAAGCGGCTGCTGGTCACCTTCGTTGATTGGATTCGCGGGGACCAAAAATTCGATTCCACCGAGGCCTTGATCCAACAGATGAAAAAAGATATCGAACAGACCCGGACGGTTCTGAAAGAAAAGGGGGCCACCCCCATCTGACGTGGAGATGCTCTCACTTCACAAGAATCAATCGATTCTTAAAACCTTTACCCAATCGCTGAAGCGATTTCCCCTGCAACCCGGAGATAAGATCGTCGTCGCCGTTTCGGGCGGGGCCGATTCGATCTGCCTCCTTCACCTCCTTCGGCAACTTGCTTTCTCCCGGGCCTTCACCCTTCATGTCGCCCATTTGAATCACGGCTTTCGACCGGAGGCGAGCCAAGAGGCCGATTTCGTCCGGCGGCGCTGCGAGAAATGGAACATTCCCATCACCCTTTCCGCTCTCCCGGTTCCGCGCATCTGCAAAGAACAGCGCCTCTCGAAACAAGAGGGCGCCCGCCAAGTCCGTTATGCGTTTCTTAAGGAGGTCGCGAAGGAGGTCGGCGCCCGATGGGTCGCCCTGGGACACACGGCCGACGACCAGGCGGAGACCTTCCTGATCCGCCTGCTGCGGGGGGCCGGATCACAGGGACTCGGCGCGATTCCCCGGATGCGCGACGGGATGATCATTCGGCCGCTCCTGAAGATTTCGCGGGAGCAGATCCTGAACGAATTGTCGCGCGAGGAGATCGCCTTCATCGAAGATCCCTCCAATCAACAGGACGTTTATCTTCGAAATCGCATCCGCCATCGGCTCCTCCCGCTGCTCGAAGAATATAATCCGAAGATGAAAGAAGCCCTCTTTAGAGAGGCCGAGCTCCTGCAGGAGGAGAATGACTTCTTAAACCATTACATGGAGGCGCTCCTTCCGGGTCTCGGGATCGAAAGAAACAAAGGGGAAATTGCCTTCGACCTCGAACGCCTCAAATCGCTCCACCCGGCTCTCCAGCGGCGGATCGTTCGGTGGGGACTCGATCAGCTCTACCCCGGATTGAAGGGAATCGGGTTTAAGCATATCGAAACGATCTTGACGAAGGCGCTCCCCGGCCCGACCGGAAAGGTTTACTCCTTTCCCCGTCGTTTCCGAATCGAGAAGGGATATACCCGGCTCTTTCTCCGGACGATCGCTTCGGAAGAAGAACAGGCGGAGGCTTCTCTACGGCTGTTGCCGTCCGAGGTCTCCCTGTCTCCTTCGCCGTCCCCGATCGACCTTCCCCAGTGGGGACTGCGGCTGACCCTTTCCCTTCACCGGAACGGGGAAGCGCCCTTTTCTTTTTCCTCTTGCGCCGCTTCTTTCGATTTTGATAGAATTTCTACTCCTTTGACCCTTCGCGTATGGCGGCCGGGGGATTCTTTCGTTCCAACCGGAATGGGGGGCGGGCGTAAAAAACTTCAAGATCTCTTTATCGACGCGAAAATTCCAAAATCGCGAAGAGCGTCCATCCCCGTCCTGACCTGTTCCGAGGGGATTCTGTGGGTCGTCGGTTTGCGATTGGACGATCGCTTTCTGGCAACGGAAAAAACAAAAGAGGTATTGACGATCAAGGCTCAAGCGTTGGATCGATCGAGCTTTCCTTCGCGCGTGAAGCCATTCCCTAGGGAGCGCTGAATGGAAGGACGGATCTTTGGAAAACCGATGATTACCCAGGAGGAGATGCGAAAGCGCATCCAAGAGCTTGGGTTGCGCATTGCTCAAGATTACCAGGAAAAAGAGCTCCTGATGGTAGGGGTTCTCAAGGGGGCTTTCGTTTTCTTCGCCGATCTGGCGAGGGCCATTCCCCTGCCGCTCCATGTCGATTTCTTGGTGGTTTCAAGCTACGGCGAGAAGAAGAAAAGCAGCGGAGCGGTCAAGGTCATCTCCGACATCTCTCACAGCATCAAGGGAAAAGATGTCTTGATCGTCGAAGATATCATCGACTCCGGATTGACCCTCACCTTTCTCAAAAAGAAATTCATGGCGCGGAAACCGAAATCACTGCGCTTCTGTACGCTGCTGGATAAACCGCAGCGCCGAAAAACGGACGTGGTCATCGACTATGTCGGCTTTACCATCCCCAATAAATATGTCGTCGGGTACGGGCTCGATTATGAAAACAAATACCGGAATCTCCCCTATATTGCCGTGCTCGACAATGTCCGAGAGGATGCCTGAGGCAACGCCTTAACAGGGACATCCGACGATCCATCCCCTCCTCGGGAGAGAGGTGAACCGCCGCCTTTAGACTTCCGGATCAAGAGGCGTTATCTCCATAAGGGGGCCCTTTTGTAATTGATTGTCACCGCCAAAAAACTATGTTAGAATGTGGAGCACTATTTTGTTTTTTAGGAGGATTAATTAAATGAACCCTCGTTTCAAGAACTTAGCCCCCTGGATCGTGGTGGCGCTCTTTATGATCCTGCTCTACAATCTCTTCAATACCTCTTCTCGGCCGATTGAAGACGAGATCATCTTCTCCGATTTCATGGCGAAGACGGAAAAGGGCGAAGTCTCCGAGGTGACCATCAAGGACAACTATATTTCAGGGATCTTGAAGGACGGAACGAAGTTCAAGACCTATTCGGCGAACTACCCTGATCTGGTGAAAAATCTCCGCGAGAAAAATGTCCGGATCACCGCCAAGCCCCCTGAAGAGCCCCCTTGGTACATGACCTTCCTCATGACGTGGGGTCCGTTTATCCTCTTTGTCGGCCTCTGGATCTTTTTTATGCGTCAGATGCAGGTCGGCGGGAACAAGGCTCTTTCATTCGGAAAGAGCCGCGCGCGGCTCCTCTCGGAAGACCGGAAGAAGATCACCTTCTCCGATGTGGCCGGCATTGATGAGGCCAAGGGAGAGGTCGAAGAGATTATCGAGTTCTTGAAAGATCCTCCGAAGTTCCAGAAGCTCGGCGGCCGGATTCCGAAAGGGGTTCTCGTCGTGGGACCTCCGGGAACGGGAAAGACGCTGCTCGCCAAGGCGATCGCCGGCGAGGCGGGGGTTCCCTTCTTCTCGATCTCCGGATCCGACTTCGTCGAAATGTTCGTCGGCGTCGGCGCCTCGCGGGTTCGCGACCTCTTCGAGCAGGGAAAGAAGCATGCCCCCTGTATCATCTTTATTGATGAGATTGACGCCGTCGGTCGGCATCGCGGCGCCGGTTTGGGCGGCGGTCACGATGAGCGGGAGCAGACCCTCAACCAGCTTCTGGTCGAGATGGACGGCTTTGAAACCTCGGAAGGGGTCATCCTCATCGCGGCGACCAATCGTCCCGACGTGCTCGACCCGGCCCTTCTGCGGCCCGGTCGCTTTGACCGTCAGATCGTCGTCGGCCGACCCGATCTCAAGGGACGGGTCGAGATCTTAAAAGTTCACACGAAGAAGATTCCGATCTCCCCCGATGTCGGCCTTGAAATCATCGCGCGCGGCACCCCCGGGTTTGCCGGAGCCGACCTTGAGAACCTGGTCAATGAGGCGGCGTTGCTGGCGGCCCGAAAAGGAAAGAAGACGGTCGAGATGGCCGATTTCGAAGCGGCCAAAGACAAGGTGTTGATGGGGGTGGAGCGGCGGAGCATGGTGATTTCCGAAGAGGAGAAACGGATCACGGCGGTCCATGAGGCGGGGCACACCCTGATCGCCAAGCTGTTGCCGGGAACCGATCCGATCCATAAGGTCACCATCATTCCGCGCGGTCGGGCCCTGGGGGTCACCATGCAGCTTCCGACCGACGACCGGCACAATTATCATAAGGAATATCTCTACAACACCATCGCCATCATGATGGGCGGTCGGGTGGCCGAAGAGCTGGTCCTGAATAACTGCACCACCGGCGCCGGAAACGACATCGAGAAAGCGACCGACCTCGCCCGGAAGATGGTCTGCGAATGGGGCATGAGCGAGAAGATGGGCCCGCTGACCTTCGGCAAGAAGGAACAGGAGATCTTCTTGGGTCGCGAGATCAACCAACATCGCGACTACTCGGAGTACACCGCGGTCGAGATCGACAACGAGGTCAAGCGTTTGGTCACGGAAAACTATGAGCGGGCCAAAACCTTGATCAAAGAAAACATGAAGGCGCTGAAGGCTTTGGCCGAAGCCCTTCTGGAGAAAGAGTCGTTGGATGCGCCGGAAATCGATCGAATCCTTCAATCGTCGATCTCCCCCTCTCCGGCCTAACGGTTACCGCGCAATTGATCTTGTTCAAACGGTTCTCGCTCCGATCCATTCGCGTCGGGCGCAGACAAAATTAAGGCTTCTTCCTATGCCGATCGATGAACCCGTCTCATCCCCTCCAAGAAAGGGGAGAGGCGGGTTCGCGGTCTCTGCCCCATCGGAAAGGGCTTCCTTACACCGACTCCATTCGACGCGAAACCCGGCATCCCCCTCAGAGATTTCGAAATTGTCTGTGTCCCCGAAAACAACCCGGCTCTGGCACTGCGGCTCTCATCGATTGAATTACGCCCGGCGGCCGCTCATCATGGCGGTCTTGAACGTCACCCCCGATTCCTTTTCGGACGGCGGACGGTTCTTCGATGCGAATCAAGCGATCGAGCAAGCGCTTCGAATGGAAGCGGAGGGGGCCGATCTGATCGACATCGGCGGCGAATCGACCCGTCCCGGCGCCGCCGCAGTTGCGGCCGAGGAGGAGAGCCGCCGGGTGGTTCCGGTGATCGAGCATTTGGCAAAGCGACTCCACATCCCGATCTCGATCGATACGACCAAGTCGGAAGTGGCGCGACGGGCCGTTGAAGCCGGCGCTTCGATTATCAATGACGTCAGCGGATTTACACGGGACTCCCAAATGCTCGATGTAGCCGCGCGGGATCGGACCGGCCTCGTCATCATGCACGCGAAAGGAACGCCCCAAACGATGCAGCGCCGCCCCCGCTATCACGACCTGATCGGGGAGATCCGACGCTTTTTAAGCGATCGAATCGAGGCCGCGGCAGATCACCGGATTCCAAAAAACCGGATTGCCGTCGACCCCGGCATCGGATTCGGGAAAACCGCCCGTCACAATCTGAAGATCCTCCATCATCTCGATTCCTTTTCCGATCTCGGAGTCCCCTTGCTGGTCGGACCTTCGCGCAAATCGTTTATCGGCCGGATTCTCGACCTTCCTCCTTCGGAGCGGATGGAAGGAACCGCCGCCGCCGTGGCGATTGCGATCTTTCAAGGCGCCCGGATCATTCGGGTCCACGACATTAAGCCGCTGGTTCGGGTCGCCCGCGTCGCCGATTCCATCCGGAAGGAGGAGCTGATTCCATGACGGAAAATGCCCCGCACGACAAAAGAAAATCTTCCCGTCTCGAGGGGGTCACCTTCCCGGTGGAATATACTTTCCCGGACCGGCCGCATTTAATGAAACGGGCCCGCGCCATGAGCATCGGCGAGGCCGGTTTTATGCTTCTGCTCGATGAAAGCGTCGCGATGGGAACGCTGCTCCAGCTGAAGCTTTATCTTCCCAAGACCCTCTTCCCCTTTTCAAACTGGCAGGTCATCCCGTTGGAAGCCAAGGTCGTCCGGGTCGACAGCCAAACGAGCCAGGACGGATCGTACCGGCACGGCCTGCTGATCACAAAAGTAACCGACCAGGACAGCCTGACATTGAAACGATATGTTCACCTCGCCCACTGGATGAAAGAAAAAATCGAGACCTAGGCCGGCGATCGACCGGGTCGACTGCACGTTTTCGAATTCTTCTCTCTATAACCCAATTGTCCGGAACGTAAAATGCCGCCGCTCTCCCCGATCCCCGATCCGCCCGACATGAAAAGCCTCCCTTGGTACGGCAAAACGCGGGCGCTCCCGGCATATCGATTCGTCCCCGGCCTGGGGCCCCACCCGATCCGCGATCCAAAAGGACACAGCCACCGGGCGATCCGCGCGCAGGCGCATCCTCCCTGGACCCCCGATCAATGGAAAACGCTCGAAGCCTACCTGCACGGCATCGATCTCTTCAACCGGTTTTTCTTTTGGGAAGCCCACGAAGCCTGGGAAGCTCTCTGGAAAAGCCATCCGCCCCGCAGCGATCCGGCCCGATTCATTCAAGGGCTGATCAACACCGCCGCCGCGCTCCTGAAGCTTCACATGCAAGAAATCCCCTCCTCGCGAAAGCTCTGGCGCGCCGCGTCGGAGCAGCTCGCGCCGTTTCGGAATCAGCTTTGGATGGGACTGGCCGTCGATCGGCTTGTCAGCGAAGCGACCGCTTACCTCCATCCCATCGAAGAAGGAACGATCCCGGCCTTGGGACCGGGCACCCCGACGATTCGATTGGGAGGAGCCGACCCGCTCCGACTCAATCGTGACTTGAATTCGGCCCAGGATTGACCTATATTATCCGAAGATTGTTCAGACCCACTCATCCAACAAAGGAGGTGCGGCATGAGGATCATATCTTTTTTAACCCTAATGGTATTGTTG
>SCUR01000035.1 GCA_004297235.1 Candidatus Manganitrophaceae bacterium
CAAAAAAATGGGGAGTGCGGATTGAGGAATGCGGGGTAAAATAAAAACTATTCCGAGTGGGTTCGATTTGCTGGGGACGATTTGGCGGTGATGAACCAATCCCAGAGGCGGGGCTGGTCGTAGAAGCGCTCGAAGCTTCCCATCCGGCCGTCCCAGGGATAGAGGACTTTCTTGATCCGGATGTTCTTGAAGCCCGATTTCTTCAAGCGATGCTTGATCTCAAATTCATAAAAGAACTTTTGCCGCAGACCGTTGTCGTCGTAGATCCCGCTGATGAAATCGAATTTCCGGCGCTCCAGGATCCGCTTGGTGGTCCAGAGCGCTTTCTCTTCGTCTCCGATCTTTTCGATCTCGCGGTCGAAGATGAGCGCCCCTTGATAGAGGATCACCTCCATCGACGGGAAGATCGCCATCAAGGTCCCCTCGGGGGTCAGGGTTCGATGGATTTCCGACAAAATCGAATCGATGCTTCGTGAAGAAGGAAAGAGGATCGAGTTGACCGCGACGGCGACGTCGAACTGATCATAGAACCGGGAGAGATCGGTGAGGGAAGAGCGATGGAAGGAGATGTTTTTGGCGTGGGCGCGTTTTTTCGCGTTCTCGATCATCCGCGGCGAGAAATCGATCGCCGTCACCTGCTTGAAGTGCTCGGAGAGAAACGGGAGAAGCGGGCCGGTGCCGCAGCCGAGGTCGGCGGCGGTCAATGTGTGTTTGTCCGGCAGGGCGAGGATCGCGTCGAAGAGGGGATTCACCACCCCTTCTTGGAAGGGGGTGATGATCTCCTGCTCATATCGGTTCGCGATCTTGTCCCAGTCCCTGACGTTCATCGATTTAAATATAGCATATCTTTTTTCATCCGGAGGGACGGATGATCCCAGAGGGGTATCGGCCGTAAGGGAAGATCCGAATCGGCGCGGACGAATCATTCTTCTTCGATGTTCCTTCGGATCTTTACAGGCGCGGGGTCTTGGGGTAGACTCCTCCTCGATTTCTCTCCTCCTCGGAAAACGCCGATGACGCGCTTCGATTGGCGCCGCGAATTCGACTGGCGCCTGCAAAAACTCCTGACTTATTCGGCGCCGGTGATCAAACGGCCGGTCGGAAATTTCGACGCCGTCGAGAAGCAGTTCTCCCCGGTCCAGTCGGCCCGGTATCGCGAGCTCGCGGAGCGGTATTCCCTCTCCGCGTGGGGGCGGGTCTGCGCCGACGAAGAAGTGTTCCTCAACGTCTACTTTCTCGATCTCTTCGACCGCCTGGTCCCGCGGCCCCCTCTCTCCGGGCGCGGTCTCGACATCGGCGCCGGGGGGTGGAGTTATCTTCCCGCCCTCTGCGCTTGGTCGGGGATCCCTTGGGACGGGGTGGAGCTCGATGCCCACCGCCGTTATTGGACCCTCGCCACCCGCCGCGGCCATGCCGAGTACATGCTCCGGATCTCGGCGGGTTCCCGCTACCTCCCCGGCTCGCTTCTCGATCTCGCCGGAGCGTACGTCTGCATGACCTGGTTTCTCCCCTTCGTCACGCCGGGCCCGCTGCGCGCCGCCCGCCTTCCCGACCGTTTTTTCCAGCCGAATGCGCTGCTTCGCCATGCCGCATCGCTCCTGTCGCCGGGCGGGGTCCTCTTCCTTCTGAATCAGGGAGAAGAAGAGGCCGGGGCCCAGCGCCGGCTCTTTCGGGAAGAAGGGTTGACCGCAACGGCGCTCGGCGAAGTCACGAGCGTCTTCTCGCCGTTCAGAAAAAACCGATTCGGATGGCTTTGGGTGAAATCGTAAGACGGAGACGCCCCGATTCCTTCTCGGAAGAAGGCTACCAGGGGCAGGAGACGAAGAGCTGGCCGTAGGTCATCTCGAATCCCGAAGGGGTCGAGACGGAGGAGGTGGTGTATCCCAGAAGCGCGTTCGCCGAGAGGCAGCCGGTCCACCGGGCGGAGAGACGCCCCTCGACCAGCCAGGTCACGTTGTGGTCCCCCCCGCTGATCTGCTGGTAGCCCGGGCCGGTGAGCGCTTCAAGCCGCCAACCCGGCCGGAGCGTGCGCTTCAGGTTCAGCAGAAGCTGCTCTTCGCGGAAGCGGGCCGGATTAAAATAGCCGACGACATCGTCTCGGCCGCTCTCGAAAAAACGAAGGCGCGCCTGCGCGCTCAATCCGATTTGCTCGGAGAGGACGACGACCGTTTTCGCAATCCCGCCTTGTCGATCGTTGCCGTCGCTGAATCGTTGCGTGTAGAGGAGGCCGACCAGCGCGACCCGGCGGGTCAGGTTGTAATCGACCCCGAGGCTTGCGCTCGTGAGGGTGATGTGCCGGTCAAATGCGGCAAACGTTTCGACCGCCTCGCGCCCGGCGCCAAGCTCCACCCGGAATCGATCGGTCGGCCGGTAGAGGAGCTGTCCGTAGGAAAGGGGGGTCCACCCGTCCCCGTACTTCGCCGGTCCTCCCTGAAGCGCGACGGAGAGGGCGTCGCCGAGCTGTCCGTCGTAACGCCCTTGAACGCCGCGCATGTCGAGATCCCGATCGCGTTGGCTGAAATGTTGGTTTTGAAAGAGTACGCTCAAGACATGGAGACCGGAGAAGCGCCGGCCGATCATCAGATCGGTCTTCCGCGTCTGCAGGTCGTCGTTATCGGCGCTGAAATAAAAGCGGGCATTGAGCGGATGGCCGAGGGTCTCCGCGACGCTCCGATGAAGCGTCTCCACCTCTTGGGCGAGCCGGCTCCCCGGCGGGGCGTCGACCCCCTCCAGGAGGAGCCGCGCCTTCTCCGGCCAGCCGGCCCAGAGCGCGGCCCGCGCCCGCTCGAATCGGCCCGAAGAATCCAGGCCGGACTCTTCGGGAACGCTCCGATAGGCGGCGATCGGTTGGTCTTGCAGCGCCAGGGCTCTGATCAGGCCGGCCCGCGCAACCTGCAGGTCGTCCTCGCTTAAAGGGGCGGTCAAGAGCCGGCGATAAATCGACTCCGACTCCGGGTAGCGCTCCAACCAGAGGAGCATCCGGGCGGCGCCGAAGGAAGCGCGCCGTTTCTCGTCGTCGCTCGCGTCGGGGGCCTCCTCCACCTGACGGTAATAGCCGAGGGCGGCGGCCGGCCTTTCCAGAAGGGCGCTGGCCTCCGCCGCGCCGAAGAGGGCCGCCGCGACATGCTGCCGCCGCGCGATCAATGCGTCGAAACGGTCCAGCGCCTCCGCCGGCTGCTCCTCCTTCAGTAGTCGACGTCCTTCATTCAACAAACGGTCGGGCGCTTCGGCGGATGATCCGATCGGCCACCCGATCAGAAAAATCAGGATGAGAGAAAGGAGCGTTGTTCTCCGTCTCTTCATTTCGTCCCCCATCCTTTTCGCAATCCGGCCAGCTCGGCCAGATAGCCGGCGACCGAGGCGGGGGCCATGAAGACTTGATAGGTCAGCATGAACCAGATGAATCCGAAAATGTTCCGCCGGACTTTCAGCCCCTGCTCTTGAAACATGCGGCGCTGAATTCGAAACATCACCGCGTTGACGATCAAGGCGAGGGGCAGGACCGCCAGGGTCATCGGCCCGGCGATGAAGTAGTAGCCGAAGAAGGCGGCGATCACCCCCGGGATGAAGATGAAAAGATAAACCAAGTCGAGCACCGGAAAGAGGAGATTCCAATAGATAAAGAGGGTGCTGAGGCGCGGCTGGAAGAGAATCCGTGGATAAAATTTGAATGCCTCGATCAGGCCGCGCGCCCAGCGTCTCCGCTGCCGGAAAAAGGCTTGAAACGTCTCGGGGACGTTGGTAAAGACGATGGCGTTCTCGGCGAATCCGATCCGGTATCCCTTTTTGAGCATCGCCCAGGTTTGCACGATATCTTCGCCGACCGTCTCCGGCCAGCCCCCCACCTCCAGAAGGACCCGCTTGCGAAAAGCCGAGAAGGCCCCCTGCGCCACCAAGGTTCCGTGATAAAGGCTTTGGAGGCGTTTGACCGAGGCGATGCCGTGGAAGTAATCCCACTCCTGTATCCGAGTGATCCAGTTGTTGCGGGAGTTTCGCGCGAGGACCGCGCCTGCGACGGCGGCGGTGCCGGGAGGATCGTTCGAGAGCCGGGCGACAATGCGCTCCAGCGCTCCCCGAAAGAGAGCGCAGTCCGCGTCGATCGTAATGACGATCTCATGGCGGGCCTGCTGCAGGCCGAGGTTCAGCGCCTTCGCTTTTCCCCCGTGGTCGGCATGGATCACCTTTAACGAGGGGTGGTCGATCGATTTGAGGAGGGCCGCCGTGTTGTCGGTCGATCCGTCGTCGATCACGATGAGCTCGACGGCGCCCGGATAGTGTTGGTCGAAGACCGACTTCACCGTCTGCCGGATGGTCCGCTCTTCATTAAACGCCGCGACCAGGAGGGTGATCGGAGGATAGGGATCCAAAGGAACGTAAGGAGGGCGGCGATCAAAAAGAAGGCTGCTCATGAGGAAGGCGTTGATGAATCCGGGCAACAGGGCGATGAAGATAATCGTCGCGACGGCGAATGGTTTCGGAACGACGTGCGCCAAGTCGTCGATCCAGGGGAGGGCCAAATAGGAGGTCAGCGACAGCCAAAGAAGGCCGAGCAGGAGGGCGGAGGTAAATTTCTGCCCCGGACCGAAATAGTATCGCCGCGCGGGGGACCGGGAGGGGCGAAGCAGCTGCTCGTCCAGAATCGTTCGGGTGGGGGCGGCGGCGATGCTGAAGAGGGCATTGCGATGAAAGAGCGGCTCCTCGGTCTCCCGCGCTCGTCCGTCGCTGTCATAAATCAGCTCCCTCAGAGCGCGGCGCTCTTTCTCTCCCAGCCCGGAGAAGCGGATTCCGATGAAAGCCCCTCCTCGGGGGAGCGCTTCGCTCCGTGCGACGGTCCCCTTGAGAAGGATTCCTCTCAACGGCTCGATCTCCAGGGTGATCGGGGAGGCCGCCGGAAGGGGCGCTTCCGCTTTCAGATGGAGGCCGGTCTCGCTCAGATCGAGGAGAGCGGCCTGTTGATGCGCGGGTTGAACGATTCGGCAGCGGCCGCTCCGCTCGATCCGCGGGGCCACCCGTCTTTGAGGGCGTCCCACGACGGCCGCCAGCGCGGCAATCAACGGAATGAGGTTATAAGCGGCCCACACCCCTCCGATGAAAAGCGCCTCCTCTCCCCCCGGTTGCGAGAAGGCCCGGAAGAGACTTGAAAAGAGGGAGAAGAATTGGATGCCGATGAGGATCACGGCGACGGAGATCGGTTTTCTTTTTTGCTCTTCTTCCGTTGAAAAGAGGGCCAAGAGGTCGGCGGTCTGGTAGACCGTCGACCAGAGGGGATGGCGCTGGGGCCGGCCGAGGGCGGCCAAGAGGAAAAATTGCGAGAGATAAAAGGGGAGGAAGAAAGAGAGCAACGTTCCCAACGGCGCCCGGAAGGGCGGAATGCCGACGACGAAGGCCAGCGGGACCAGGAAGAAGATCAGCCGCGCGAGCGCAAGAAGCGGGGGGAGACCGAGACCGGCATACCCGAGCGCTTGTTTCGCCGTCAAGGAGCCTCGCTCCAAGACGTTTTTTTTCAAAAGCGGGAGAGCCGACCGCAATCGTTCGAAACGGTGTGTTAAAAAGGCGCCGCTCTTTTCCGCAGCAAGCCGGGTGGTGAGGTTGCGATGAACGTAGGCGGAACGCCAGCCGCGCCGGTGCAGCGCCAGGGAGGTGTGGAATCCCTCCTCGCCGTCGTCCGCCTGAAAGCCGCCGATCTCTTGCAGCGCCGTACGCCGGAAGAGGGCGCCGCTTCCGGTAAAGACGGCGGCGCCGAGCCGGTCGAGCCCCGGCTCGATCCGCTGGAGAAAGAGGGCTTGCTCCTGCGGGATCTCCCGGTTCAGCAAGAGGGCTTGCTGAAAGGGATCGGGAACAACCAGCCGGGCGGCGGTCTGCACAAACGCCAGCTTCTCATCCTGGAAGAACGGAACGATCTCTTTTAGAAAGTTCCGGCTCGGGAGGTGGTCGGCCTGGAGGATCAGGATCGATTCCGCGGAGGAGCGCCCCAGCGCTTCGTTCAGGAGCCGACTTCGCCCGCTTTTTTGCGATCGCGTGAGGTAGTCCGCTTCGAACCGATCGGCGAGTCTTCTGATCTCTTCACGTCCGCTGAGGTCCAAAAGAGAGATCTTTTTTTGCGCCGTCGGATATTCCAGCGCGGCGGAGGCCGTCAGCGTCCGCTCGGCGGCCTCCGCCGGTTCTTCCGTGATGACGATGAAGAGCTCGACCGAAAGCGGATCATCGGCCGCGGCGGGGGGGAGCTTTTTTCTTTTAGGATCTTTTCCGAGCTGGAAGGAGAGAAAGAAGACGCCCGCAACGCTCAAGAGCTCCGCGGTGATGAGCAGAAGATTGAGGAGCGCTCCCGCCTTGTCCTCCAATTGAAAAGTATGGAACAACCTCCAGTAAAAGTAGCGGCCGGCGAGCAGGAAGGTTCCGAAGAAGAGGAATCCTTTTTTTAAATGATGATAGGAAAAGAGAAGAGAAAGGAGATAGCCCGCGAAAATAAAGTAGGGGAGCCCGCCTCCGAGCGAATCGAACCGGGGCTTCCAGATCGCCCAGGAGATAAAGAATGCCCAAAAGAAAAATCGGGTGGAGAGCACCGTCAAGATTGTAAACCCCGCTTAAGTGGAGATAAAATGAAATAATTAATATAAAGTATATCCGAGAAGTCGATGGAAAGCGGCTACGCTAGCGCATGAGCTTTAAAAAATCAATCGGCGCATTGCTCTAGAGATTCGTCGAACAAACCGAAAGGGAGGGATGAAAAAGATTGATCCGAACGCGCGCGGCGCGGTGTATACCCTCGGACACTCGACCCGGACGGAGGAAGCGTGGCTCCAATTGCTGTCGCATTATCGGATCGAGCGCCTGGTGGATGTCCGCACGGTGCCGAAATCGCGCCGCGTTCCCCATTTCAATAAGGAGCGCCTGGCGTCCCTCCTCCCGATCCACCGGGTGGAGTATCAGCATCAACCGGCGCTGGGCGGGCTCCGGAAGAGTACCGATCCGCACTCTCCCAATCGAGGTTGGCGGAATGCCAGCTTCCGGGGCTACGCCGATTATATGCAGACGGAGGCGTTTGAGGCGGCCTTGGAGCGTCTTCTCTCGGAGAGCCTCGGGAAGCGGATCGCGCTGATGTGCGCCGAGGCGGTCCCGTGGCGATGCCATCGGATGCTTCTCTCCGATGCGCTTTCGGCGAGGGGAATCCCGGTTTGCCACATCCTCTCTCTGACCCAGGCGAAGCCGCACGTCATCACCGCTTTTGCCAGGGTGGAGGGGGGAAAGATCCGCTACCCGGTGTCGCACGATCAGCAAGCGCTTTTTTGAACGATCCTCATTATTCCATCAAGAGAGCTTGAACTTTTCGATCAGATCGATTATCTATAAGACTGCTTTAATCATGAGGAGGAGATGGAGATGAAGGTAAAGCCTTTGCAAGACTGGGTTGTCGTCCAAGCGGATGAAGCGGAAGAAAAAAGCGCCGGGGGGATTTTTATTCCGGATGCGGCGAAAGAGCGGCCTGAGAGCGGAAAAGTGATCGCCGTCGGCGAGGGGAAAACGGTCGAGGAAAAGGATGCAAAGGGAAAAGTAAAGGAGAAGAAGTTCATCCAGACCAGCCTGAAGCCGGGCGATCATATTCTCTATGAGAAGTACGCCGCGCGAAAAGTTCAGGTGGATCAAGAGGAAGTCATCCTGGTCCGAGAGTCGGATGTCCTCGGCTATCTCGAGTCATAATTAGGAATCGTTGTTGAAGATCCGATCGGCGCCATTCCGTGTTTCCGTACAAGTGGATCTGTTTGCGGGAGCGGTCCCATGAAGTCGCCGCGGCGGTTTTACTGGACGCGGACCCGTTCGGGTACCGGATGGCTCTTTCTCTATTTTGTTTTCAGCTTCTGGATGGGATCAATCCCTTCCGCATCTTCCGCCGCCGCGGAGGATCGTTCTCCTCCGGAGATTGAAATCATCGGCCATGAGTGGCATCCGGACGAGGTGTGGGAGCTGATCGGGAAAACAAAATTCATATGGAAGGCGACCCTCCAAAATCACTCCGACGTCCGAAAAAGGGTCTTCGTCTATTATGACCTGCTTGATGACGAGAATAAGCCTCTGGCCAGCAATGTGGCGAATAAGTTTATTGAGCCCCGGCAGACGGCTGAAATCGTCTCCGACTCCTATATTAACAGCGCCCTTCTTCCTCAAGTGACGCATAGCCGTGTGACGGTCAAAACGCGCTTTCCCCATTAAACCTGAAAAACAACGGCCGGGAGCTCCCGGCCGTTGTTTTCGACTGCCGACGCTTTCAAAGCGAAACGGGATTACTTCGTTCGAATCCTACACTCTTCCGCTTTGCTCGTGGGTCCGGTAGGATGTCGTCCGGCCGGTGAGAGAGGCGCCCACCGTGCTCGAAAAAATAAGGACCAAGACACCGACGATGATTTCGTTCCACATCGCGGGTCGGACGTGACTGTAGCCGAGAAGGAAAGGAGAAATGATCAGCCAGAGTCCCAAAATAAAGTTTATCCATGGAACGTAATTCATGATGACACCTCCCTCTGTGATAAAAGTCCGAATCAAGAGAAATCATCGTCCGATGATCTCTCCTCTCATGAAAAAGCAAAAGGGATGCCCCAATCCCCTTCGTCCATCCTCGATTAAAACCGGAAGGCCGGTTCAATAAATTATCGGTTCTTCTTTCCGGAGAAGGATCTGCACAGATCCTGATCGGGTGGGGGGAAAGGTTTGCTCAATCTGTTGCCATCGGATGGACGGGAGGTTCGATGTCCTTGCTTCAAACGACTCGAATGCGGCGCCATGTGTATTTTCCGAATGGATTGATCGTTCAAATTTCTCGACGCGACGGTTAACGATTGAATGAATTGGCTTTTCCGTCCGGAAAAGGCCAAAAAAGTATTGACAAGCATGGCGGGGTGTGTTATAAGAGCGAATCTTTAAAAGAAATCATGTTGTTGTGCAATGAAAAGATTGTGTGTCCCGTTACATTTTGGGGGGGTGTAGCCGGACAATTTGCTTCAGTGTAGCCTGATCTCATCCTAATTTTATACAAAGTTTGGTAAGGGCGAGAAGGCTATCTCCATCGATGCGAAGCCACATTGTTCTCGCTGTTGTGGATTTGGATACTTCGTCACCCTCCCCCCCCGTGCAGATTAATCAACAGGGTTTT
>SCUR01000334.1 GCA_004297235.1 Candidatus Manganitrophaceae bacterium
GCTCTTCCGATCTCGTATGAAGCTCATCGATAAAGATGATGATATTCCCTGCCGTCACAATTTCCTTCATCACGACCTTGAGGCGTTCTTCGAACTGTCCTCGATATTTCGTGCCTGCCACAAGGGAGCCCAGATCGAGTGCAATCACTCGCCTGTTAAAGAGGCTATCCGGAACATCCATCGAGATAATCTTTTGCGCGAGGCCTTCCACAATAGCGGTCTTTCCAACACCCGATTCCCCGATTAAGACGGGGTTGTTCTTAGTGCGTCGACTTAGGATTTGAAGAACACGCTCAATTTCATCATGACGGCCGATAACCGGATCAAGCGCCCCCTCGGCGGCAAGCTGTGTCAAGTCACGACCGAACTCATCCAGAGCCGGCGTGTTGCTCTTTTTATCTTTCTCACGAGGAGCGGTCTTTCGAAGCAGATTAATAGTCAGCTGGCGGGCAGTCAGCAGGTTTCCGCCGAGGCTCCGAACAATCTTGCCACCGATTCCCTCCTCTTCCCGCAGCAGCCCCAACAGGAGGTGTTCGCTGCCGATATAATTATGGCCAAGAAGCTTGGCCTCTTCGACGGCGTATTCAATCACTTTCTTAACGCGGGGGGTAAACGGGATCTCTCCAAACGTCATGGTATTGCTACCGCTCGGAAGATTTCTCTCAACCTCTAAACGAATTTGCTCGATCGAAAGGCCCATCTTTTTGATCACTGCGAGGGCGATGCCATCTCCCTCTCGTAAAAGGGCTAAGACCAGGTGTTCGGTTCCTAAGTAATCGTTTTGGTGTCGTTCGGCTTCTTCACGGGCAAGAATGATAATCTTTCTGCCTCTATCCGTAAATTTTTCGAACATCCCTCCTCCTTCTCACCTGAGCTTTTTTCGAGCTTTTTTCAAGGACTTATTAAAGGTTATGAAGACTCAAACCTTACGATTTTATTCTAACCCGCTAGCCCCGGGTTGTCAAGGGATTTCTAGGAAAACAGATTGACAATGACTCTGAAATCGATTAACAATGTCGACAAAAAGAGTTGTCTAAATGTTTAACTTCCAAAAAGAAATCTCATTCCTGACAAAACAGCATCTCGCTCGGAACCTCGTCCCGATCGACTCGAGACAATCCACAACACTCAAACAGAATGGACGGATTTTTCTTCAATTCTCTTCCAACAACTATCTGGGTCTGGCAGACCACTCCACCCTCAAATCGGCAGCCATCGCAGCCATTCAAAATTGGGGAGTCGGCGGGGGTTCTTCCCGTCTCGTTACAGGTAATTCTCGACTTTATGTTGAACTCGAAAACCGGATCGCTAAATTTAAAAACACCGAATCCGCCTTGGTTTTTTCATCCGGATATGCAGCTAATATCGGCTCCATTGGAGCATTGGTCCAGAAAGGAGATATCATCTTCGCCGATCGGTTATGCCACGCCAGCCTCATCGAGGGAGCCCGGCTATCCGGTGCAACCCTTCGAGTCTATCATCATAAAGATACGGAGCAGCTCGGAAGGCTTCTTCAAAAAAGAAAAGTAAAAGATAAAACACTCATAGTGACCGACGGAGTGTTCAGCATGGATGGCGATATCACCCCCCTTCCGGAGATCCTTCGTCTGGCGGAAGAGCACAATGCATTCGTTTACCTTGACGATGCTCATTCGACAGGCGTCCTTGGACCGCATGGTCAAGGCACATGCGATCACTTTGGTCTTATTAACTCCAGAATCATTCAGATGGGAACCCTCAGCAAGGCACTCGGCGGTCTTGGAGGCTTCATTGCTTCCGATCAGTCACTCATCGAATATTTGATTAACAGAGCCCGGCCGTTCATCTATACGACCGCCCTTCCCCCCTCCGTCTTGGCGACTTCTATTGCCGCCCTCGATCTCATCGGCAAAGATCCGAGCATTCGAAAACAATTGTGGCGTCACACAAACCAGGTTCGAAAACACCTTAACCAAATCGGATTCAACACCTGCGGAAGCGAAACACCGATCATTCCGATCCGGGTCGGAAAAACAGAAACAGCACTGGACTTCTCCCGGAAGCTGCTCGATGAAGGAATTTATATTCCCGCCATTCGCCCACCGACGGTTCCGGATGGAACAAGCCGCCTTCGTATCAGTCTAATGGCAAGCCACACGGACGAGCAGATTCAATTTCTACTCGTCACGTTGGAGAAGATAGGAAAAGAGCTCCGTCTCATCTAAAAGAATGCCCAATCTGACGAACAGACCGGAGAAAAGGAGGGTCCTCATTATGGGGGCCTCGGGCGGACTGGGGCAAGCCCTCTGTCATTCTTTTTTTCAAGATAATTCTTTTCTTGGAATCCACGCCCATTCTAACCTTTCGCAAGGAGAGGCGCTGCTCCGCTCATTCACCGGCCTCGGCAAGGATGCGGCCCTCCTTGTATGTGACTTAAAAGAGTCCGGATCGGTTCGTAAAATGTTCGACGATCTTCTTATCAAATGGGGCCGAATTGATGTATTGATCAACACGGCGGGAATCATCGATGATCGTCTTTTCGCGCGAAACGGTGAAGTCGAATGGGATCGTGTCGTCCAAACAAACCTCACCGGCGCTTTTTATTGTATGCGAGAGGCCGGACGGATCATGCATCAGCAGGAGGGAGGACACATTATCAACCTCTTGTCCTTGAGCGCATTCACGGGAAGAGCCGGTCAAGCGGCGTATGCGGCATCAAAGCGCGGACTTGCCGCATTGACTATGTCGGCCGCAAGGGAATGGGGACCCCGCGCGATCCAGGTCAACGCCGTCCTACCCGGGTTCCTCGACACGGGAATGACCGGTTCATTGACCTTCGATCAAAAAGAGAAACTCATCCAAGAAAATGTCTTGGGTCGAGCTTCAACATTGGAAGAAGTTTCCGAGTTCATCGTTCACCTGTCCAAAATGAAATATGTTTCAGGACAAGTATTCAATCTGGACAGTCGGATTTACTAGGATCACAGATGGAAAAAGGTCTCTTTATTACAGGAACCGATACCGGTATTGGAAAGACCGTCGTATCCGCAGCGATTGCGCGCGCCTTGACCTCGTTCGGAATGGACGTAGGGATCATGAAGCCGATCGAAACCGGATACGACGGTCTTTCCAATACCGGTATCGGTTCCTGTAATAAAGAGACCTTTTTCCATCTGTGATCCTAGTAAATCCG
>SCUR01000335.1 GCA_004297235.1 Candidatus Manganitrophaceae bacterium
TGCGAAGCGCTTCCACGATGACATCGCGATGGTCCCCTTGAATTTCGATGACCCCCTCTTTCACGGTGCCGCCGCTCCCGCAGGTCTGCTTAAGCTCTTTCGCCAGATCGCGGAGCCCCTCCGGATGAAGCGGCACCCCCGCGATCAGGGTGACCCCTTTCCCCTTGCGCCCCTTCGTTTCGCGCGAGACCCGCACGATGCCGTCCTTTTTGGGAGCCGATTGTTTCTGGCGGCAGCGGCATTGGGCGATCGGCTCGCCGCAATCGGGGCACATTCGGCCATGTTCGGTGGAGTAGACGATGCCGGAAGTCATTTCGGCATTGTCTCACATTTCCGTTGTGGATTGAAGAGGCGCTCGGTGGAGCTTCAATGGGTTCCGCGCAGCCCTGCCGCGATTGCGCCGGCACTGGGGCTACTTGAGATTGTCTTCCATATCGTTGTGCAGATCGACCGCGTCTGGTCGGGAGAGAAGCGCGGGGGCGGATTCTCGGATGCGTTGGAGAAAGACACTCTCACTCTCCTGATTGTCGATCAGACGATAATAGGCCGACAGATATTCCCCCTCTCCCCGGGCGATGTCGCTCTTGAGCCCTTGGATGTTGTAGAGGACAAAGGCCGCCCGATCGCTCCGCGCACGCGCGCCCGCCTCGGGCGCCTTCGCCTCGGACTCCAGCTCAATATAGTAGGAGGTCGGGTCATAGCGGATCATCTTTCCGGTGGTGATGTCGGTTCCCCAGCTGCTGGTGGCGAAGGGGGTCAGGATAAAAAAGGGGCAGGTCGCGCAATTGAGGAAGGCCACCGGCGCGACGGTCGTTTCCAATTTGACCTCCCGCGTCTTGTATCCCTCCTTCCGGAGATTCAACCGCTTCATCGATATGCTTCGCTTCATCGGAATCGTGAGCGGGGTGGTGCCGAGCGGCCGGTCTCCCAGATAGACGTCGGCCCCCGGCGGCTCCGATTTAATCGTGACGATGTCCTCTTTTTCGGAAAAGAGGGTGGCGCAGCCGGAGGCGAAGAAGAGAAGAGAGATCGAGACGACGAAGAGCGCCGTGGGTCTCATTAATGACGCTCCCCCCCTTCGATCGATCGTTCCAGGGCTTGTTGAAAATCGACCCCGTCTTTCTGCGAGAGGAGCGCGGGGGCTTCGGCCTGGATCCGTTGGAGGAAGGTGTCGTAGGATTCGGAGCGTCTGAGGAGGTTGTAGTAGGCGACGAGGTATTCGCCCTCCCCTTGGGCGATGTCGCTCTTGAGCCGCTGTTGGTTGAAAAGGACAAACTTCGTCCGGTCTCTTCGATCGATCTCGATCTGCTTCAGCTCCCCGCTCGCCGGCTCCAGATCGATATAGTACGACGCCGGATCATATTTGAGCATCGCGCCGGTGGTCGCATCGGTCGCCCAGCTGGAAGCGCCCATGGTAGTGATGAAACCGATGTTCAGCAGCGCCACCGGCTCGAGCGTTTTTCCCAAAAGCATCTCCCTCGTTTTGTAGCCTTCTTTTCGGATACTCAGGTTTTTCTGCTCGAAGGTGCTCCGTCGAAAAGTGTAGGTGAGCGGGGTGGTGCCGAGCAGATCGACCCCCAAATAGACCTCGGCCCCCGGCGGCTCGGTTTTGATTGTGATGGTGTCCTCTCTTTTGGCGAACATCGTGGCGCAGCCGGTGGAGAGGAGAAGAACGAAAAGGGAAAGCAGCAAGGTCGCGCGACTCATTTGGAGTTCCTTTCGTGAAAGAGAGGCCCGTTCCCGGTGAAACGGAAAGAGCACGGTCCGGTATATAGACCGGTAGGATAAAGATTTTGGAATAGGATGTCAATTCATCCCCGATCGCTGGAAGTGTCCTAACTATAGAGACTGTTCATAAACAAAGAACGTTGAGATGGGGTTTCACCCCAAACCCCACGACGGGGGTTGCTTGCCCAACCCCCTTTCGATTCCCAAGGGACACCAAGGGGAGCAAGACCCCTTGGAACCCCCGACGGTCGAACTCGGCGCGACCGCGCAAGAGCGGCGCGGATCGCCCCTCAAACACGCTCCGACCTAACAAGGTAGGTGGACCGTCTGACAGAAGGAACGCAGGAATGCGTGAACGACTCAGGACAGTCCCTCCAAGCGCGCAGTCTCTTTTTTCTCTTTTTTTATTTTGAACTAATCTAAATAGAGGACTCTGTGGGCTGCTGTGCCCGCAGCGCAAGGGACCCACTGGGGGATGGGTGGAGCGAGGACACAGCAGCCCACTACAAATCAAATCGTTCCATCTACCAAATCAGGTCACCATTGTTTGAAGCACAATCCGCGGCGCTCTCCCGCGCGTTGTGCGAGTTGTGACCGTGGGGGTGGCAAGGGGGGCTCCCCCTTGCTGCACGGGGAATCCGAAGGGGCCGTTGCAAGACGGCCCCGCGGTGGGGCTTGGGGCAACGCCCCATT
>SCUR01000336.1 GCA_004297235.1 Candidatus Manganitrophaceae bacterium
CTGAACAGGATACCTCGTTTTGGATCGTTTTTTCGTTCATCATCAGTGTGAACCTTCCAGATCTCTCAATGGGATATTGATAACCACTGCCAGAGCTAAAAAGCAACATCTGTGCCAATACTCTCATTCAGCCAAATTTGTTTTAATTGAACTATCAACTACTTAGAAAAGTCCTGTGGACGGAAACTTTTGTCTGAGTTTGGATTGTTGTAAAAAAAATACGACTCAGACAAAACTTGTTGCCTTTAAACAACGCCTGCTCGATGATCGGTCCCGCATCAGTACTGAGTATGCCGGAAGGGATCGTCGCCTTCCGTATCGACATTGGCCATTAAAACGGTTAAGATAACATAAACAATCGGATGGAACCCATGGCGCGTTCAGCGGAAGGAAAATTGAACATCCTAATGGCTGCCTCCGAAGCGGTGCCGTACGCAAAAACGGGGGGGCTCGCCGACGTGGTCGGCGCTCTTTCAAAGGCATTGGTGAAACGCGATGCATCTGTTTCCGTTTTCCTCCCCCTCTACTCACAGATTGATCTAGAACGCTTTCCCCTAAAATCGACGGGACACACCGTCACCGTCCCCGTTTCGGATCGGCTTGAGACAGGGGAGATCTTCTCTCACGAGCTCGCCGGCGTTCAATACTATTTCATTAAGAATGATCCGTACTTTAATAGACCCGGCCTCTATGGAACGAACGAAGGAGACTACGCCGACAACGCGGCGCGTTTTGTCTTCTTCTCGCGCGCCGTATTAGAATCGGCCAAAGTCTTGGGCCTGCACCCCGATCTTCTTCACTGCCACGATTGGCATACCGGACTCATCCCCGTTTTTCTGAAGGCGGCCTATGCGGATGAACCCTCTTTTCAGGAAACCGCCACTCTTTTTACCATCCATAATCTCGGCTACCAAGGGATCTTCTGGCATTATGACTGGCATCTCCTCAATCTTCCTTGGGATTACTTCAATTATGAAGCGTTGGAATTCTATGGAAAAATCAATTTTATGAAAGGAGGGCTCGTCTTTGCCGATGCCCTTTCGACGGTCAGCCCCACCTATGCCAAGGAGATCCAGACAGCGGCCTACGGGTGCCGCTTAGAAGGGATCCTTCGAAAACGGAGAAAAGATCTCTATGGAATTCTAAACGGCATCGATACAGAAGAGTGGGACCCCTCACGGGATCCCACCATTGCCGCGACCTATGACGCCAAGACCCTGCAAGGAAAAGAGAAATGCAAAACCGCGCTCCAGAAAGAAGCGGGGCTCCCGACTCGGAAAGAAATTCCGCTGCTGGCCATGATCAGCCGGCTCAGTGAGCAGAAGGGGATCGATCTACTGATCGGCGTGTTCGAAAGGGTGATGGGGACCGGAGCACAATGCATTATCCTAGGAAACGGCGACAAAGAATATGAGGTGCGACTTCAAGCGCTGGCGAAGAAATATCCAGAGCAGGCCGTCGTTCAGATCGCGTACGATCATTCCCTCGCACACCGAATCGAGGCCGGCGCAGATATTTTTCTGATGCCGTCTAAATATGAACCGTGCGGCCTGAGCCAGATGATGAGCCTTCGCTACGGCACGGCCCCGGTCGTTCGCGCGACGGGAGGGCTGGACGACACCATTACCCAGTTCAATCCGGAGACATTGAAGGGAAACGGATTCAAGTTCAAGGCGTATACCGCGACCGCCTTCTTTCGACAAATCCAAAACGCCCTCTCCCTTTTCAGAGAGAAAAAAAAGTGGCGCGCGCTGATTCAAAACGGGATGGAGGGAGATTATTCGTGGAACGCCTCTGCCGAAAAGTATCTGAAGCTCTATCGGATGATCCATAAAAAGAAACGGGGGGAAAGATGAAAATCGGCGTGTTAACGGGGGGCGGCGACGCTCCGGGGCTCAATGCCGTCATTCGGGCCATTGTGAAGGCATCCAAGGTGAAGCACAATTGCGAGGTGATTGGGATCGAAGAGGGCTTCGACGGGCTTCTCTCTCCGGTCAAAGTGAGGCCGATGACCCCGTGGACCATCCGGGGAATTCTACCGACCGGAGGGACGATCTTGGGGACCACCAGCACCATCAACCCGATGCAGATGACCCGAACGATCGACGGGAAGCAGGAACAGGTCGACCTCTCCGGAGAGCTGAAGAAAAACGTCGAAGAGCTCGGCCTCTCCGCCCTCATCGTGATCGGCGGAGACGGCACGTTGAAGATCGCCGACCACCTCTACAAAATGGGGATCCCGACGATCGGCATCCCGAAAACGATCGACAACGATATCCCCGCCACCGATTATACTTTTGGATTTCACACCGCCGTCAATACCGCCACCGAGGCCCTCGACAAGCTTCATACCACGGCGGAGAGCCATCATCGGGTCATCGTGGTCGAAGTGATGGGGCGGTATGTCGGATGGATCGCCCTGGAAGCCGGCATCGCCGGCGGGGCCGACGTGATCCTCATCCCGGAGATTCCGTTCCAAACCGATCTGATCTGCAAAAAGATCTTGTCGCGCTACGAGCAGGGAAGCCGTTTCTCGATTGTCGTCGTCGCCGAAGGGGCCAAGCCGCTCGGCGGAGAGATGTCGGTCATCAAGCGCTCCGACACGGGCTATGCGCTCCGGCTCGGCGGAATCGGAAACAAAGTCGGCGAGGAGATCGGCCTGTGCACCAAAATGGATGTCCGCGTCACCGTTCTCGGCCACATTCAACGGGGCGGATCGCCGACTCCGGATGATCGGATCCTGGCGACCCGCTTCGGGGTGGCGGCGATGGACCTTTTCGCGGAGGGCCGCTTCGGCGAGATGGTCTGCTTGAAAGGAACCGAGATCCGCTCAGTCCCTCTTGATGAGGCGACGAAGGGGCTGAAGTTTGTTCCGGCGGACGGAGAATTGGTCCGGGCCGCCGAATCGCTCGGGATCTCCTTCGGCCGATGAATCCCTCCGCCCGCCCCTCGAATCCGCTTCGGCACCGTCAAGAGATCCTGATGGTCTCCACCCTCTCGCAGCAGCGATACTGTGAGAAGAAGGTCGATCTCGCGATGCAGTACCCCGAGGTGGAGCCGACTTCTCCCGCGATGGAGCGGGGAACCGAGGGCCATGCGCAATTGGAGGAAGGGGCAATCCCCGTTAGCCGGGAGGAGATCGAAACGTCGCTCGCGCTGGGCGAGCGCCTGACCCTTTTTGAGTTTCCGATGGAAGGGAGCTGGGAGGGAATTCCCATTTGGGGACGGCCCGACCTGATTCGATTGGAGGGAAGATCGGCCACCCTCTTGGTCGAGTTTAAATTCTCCCGCCGTTCAAACCTCTTCCCCTCGCAGCAAACACAAACCAACCTTTACGGCTGGCTGCTCCAGCAGAATCAATTTGACATCCGTGCTCTGCTTTGCGCCGTCGCGATTTTCCCCGCGACACCTCCTCACATTCAGCTTCTCCCCGCCGACCTGACCGGAGAGATCATCAATGCAGCAGAGAAAGTTCGGGGCAAGGTGCTTCGATCGGCGGTCCCGATCCTCCGCCGGGAGCCGTCGTTCACCCTCCATCTTTTTCCCTTTCGCACGGAGCTCGCCGAACGTGACCTGCGATGGGCCGTCGACTATTGGAAAGGAGAGAGGGAGCCCGAAGCGAGCGGCTCGATCAACAAATGCCGAATCTGCCGGTTCAACGCCGAATCACTCTGCGATCAGGCGTTATCCCCTTTCGCACGATGACCCTTCCACTCCATTCTGGCGATCTACCTTCAATCAAACAAAGAATTCCTCATTGAACGGCCGCAGGTCCAGCTCCAGGGTCCAGGCGCTTTTCGGCTGATTGGCAAGCGCCCAGTACGATTCGGCCATCGCATCCGGATCAAGAAGCGGCTCATCGGGCCCCGGTTGGTAGCGCTCCCGAACAAACGGCGTATCAATCACCCCGTCGACGATGATGTGGACCACATGGATCCCCTTCGGCCAAAGCTCCCGCGCCAGCGATTCGGCCATGCCGCGAACGGCGAATTTGGCGCTGCTGAATTCAAGCGCACCGCCCCGTCCCCGGATGGAGGAGGTCGCGCCGGTGAACAGGATGGCCCCGCCCCCGTTTTGGAGCATGTCGGGGACCGCCTCACGGGCACAGAGGAAGCCGCCGTAAACGGAGACACGCCAGGCCGTCTCCATCTCCGATGGCTCCAGTTCCAGAAGCCCTTTCCAAACGGCCTGGCTGGCGTGATGGATGAAGATATCGACCGGGCCGAACGCCTCCCGGACCCGGCCGAAACCCTCCGCCACCTGCTTTGGATCGGTGATGTCGGTCGGCACCGCCAGGGCCGCTTCATTCCGACCTCGGATCTCCTTCTCCAATACATGGAGGTAATCGGCCGACCGGGCAAACATCCCTACCCGGCACTGCTCCCTTGCGAATCTCCGGACCAAGGCGGCCCCCGATCCCGGCCCCACCCCCGCAATGACGACGGTACGCGACATCACTCCCCTCCGCGGAGTCAACCTGCTTCAAGGCTTGAGAATGACCTTGATGCAGCCGTCCTCTTTTTCATTGAAGATCCGATAACCCTCCGGCGCCTCATCGAGCGGCATCCGATGGGTGATAATGTAGGTCAGATCGATCTTCTCTTTGATGATACGATCGAGCAGGAGCCCCGTATATTTTTGAACCGGCGTCTGCCCCATCCGGAACGTGATCCCCTTCCCGAAGGCGATCCCCATCGGCATCTTGTCGACATAGCCGGCATACACCCCCGGCAGAGAAACCGTTCCCCCGTTTCGGCAGGCGCGGATGACTTCTCTCAGCGCAAAGGGACGATCGGTCTCCAAGTAAAACTTCTGTTTTAATTTTTCATACGCGGCCACCGGCCCTTTTTCATCGGCATCCATCCCGACTGCATCGATGCAGACATCGGGACCCCGGCCTGCGGTAATGTCCTTGAGTGCGTCAACGACATCGACCTCTTCGAAGTTGAGGACCTCCGTGTGGTTCTGGCCCCTTGCCTTTTCGATCCGCTCCGGAACATGATCGATTGCGATGACCCGCTCCGCCCCGAGAAGATAAGCGCACTTGATCGTGAGCAGTCCGACGGGACCGCATCCCCAAACCGCCACCACATCCCCCGGCTGAATACGGCCGTTGATTGCCGCATGATACGCGGTGGGAAAGATATCCCCCAGGAAGAGAACCTGCTCATCGGTCATATCGTCCGGGACACGGACCGGCCCCACGTCGGCAAACGGGACACGGACATACTCCGCCTGTCCCCCCGGGTAGCCGCCATAAAGGTGGGTGTAGCCGAAGAGACCGGCGGTCGGATAGTCGGTCACTTTCTCCTGCATCAGGAAATTCGGATTGGAGTTGTCACAGAGGGTGAACGCCTCCATTCGGCAGTAGAAGCAGTTGCCGCAGGAGATGGAAAAGGGAACGACCACCCGGTCCCCCACGCGGAGCTTCCGATTTCCCTTTCCCACCTCGACCACCTCTCCCATAAATTCGTGACCGAGAATATCCCCGCGCTTCATCGTCGGAACATTGCCGTGATAGAGGTGGAGATCGGAGCCGCAGATCGCCGCCGTCGTCACTTTGACGATTGCATCGCGCGGGTTGAGAATTTCCGGATCGGGAACCGTCTCGACCCGAACCTCTTGTGAACCATACCAAGAAACAGCCTTCATTCTCTTTCTCCTTAAAT
>SCUR01000337.1 GCA_004297235.1 Candidatus Manganitrophaceae bacterium
CCGCTCAGGCCCGGCATGAAGACATCCAGGAGGATCAATCCAAAGTCATCCTTCAGAAGCAGCTTCAACGCCTCCATTCCGGTGCTTGCCTTGACGAGGTTGTATTCGGGAGAATCGAGCACCGCCTCGAGGGCGACAAGGTTTTCCGGATGATCGTCTACCAGCAAAATATTCACTTTGGCGTTCCCCCTTTTCTCTGTCATGGCTGTGCTTCGGGCGATCTTTCCACGGTTGGGCCGCCGACCGGCTTGAGCCGATCGAACGGGTTGTCGGGGAGGAAGACCTTGAAGGCCGATCCCTTCCCCCATTCACTCTCGACCTCGATCTTTCCGCTCAGCGCCGTCACGGCATTTTTGACGATGGCGAGACCGAGGCCGGTTCCGCCGACCTTTCGAGTAGAGGAGCCGTCGATCTGCCGAAACGGATCAAAAATATAGGGAAGGTCCTCCGGCCGCATTCCGATGCCGGTATCTTGAACGGTGAGAAACACCCCTCGCTCGGCGTTCGAGACGGAGACGGTGATCGCTCCCCGCTCGGTAAATTTGATCGCGTTGGAAAAAAGATTTAGAACGATCTGCCGGAGCTTGAGCAGGTCGCTCTGAATCACGCGAAGATCTTCTTCCACCTTCAGCTCGATCCGGACCTCTTTGTCCTTTATCAGGCTGCGAATATTCTGCAGGAGGCCCGGCAAGACCCTTTTGAGATCGATCGGCTCCAGGGAAAGCGGCATCTTTCCCGATTCCATCTTGGAGAGATCAAGAATGTTGTTGATCAAATCGAGAAGCTCCGACGCGTTGCGACTCACCCCGTCGAGCCACTCCCTTTGAATTTTCCTTTGCTCTTCGTCGATCAACAGGTCGGTATATCCGAGGATCGCATGAAGCGGCGTCCTCAGCTCGTGAGAGACGTTGGAGATAAATTCCGATTTGATCCGATTCCCCTCCTGCGCCTCCAGCGTTTTTTGCATCAACAGCGCTTCGGCCTGTTTGTGATAATCGATATCGGTCGCCGTGCCGAGCCAGGCGAGGATTTGCCCGTTTTCGAATTCGGGGATCGCCCGGACCAGATGCCAGCGAAAAGTCCCGTCGGTCCGTCTCAACCGGCATTCGATCTCAAACGGGCTCCCCGTCTGGAGAGCCCCCCGCCACTGCTGCAGCATCCGCTCGAGGTCTTCCGGATGGATGACCTTCTTCCATTTCCACCCTTCGCACTCTTCCACCGTCAGCCCGGTATAGAGGCACCACTGCTGATTGTAATAGTCGATCGCCCCGTCGGGACGGGCCGTCCAGATGATTTGGGGAATGGCATCGGCCAGGTGCCGGTAGCGCTTCTGACTCGCATACTCTTGCTCGAGGAGCTTCCGCTCCAGCTCCCGTCGTTCTCCTTGACGGAGGAGCTCCGCCTGCCGTTTGATCTGTTCCCGATTCCGGTAGATCTCGGCAAAAACCGCCACCTTCGAGCGGAGGATGAGCGGCTCGAACGGCTTGAGAACGTAATCGACCGCCCCGACGGAATAGCCTCTGAAGACGAACGGATCGTCCTTGCTGTAGGCGGTGAGAAAGATGATCGGGATCTGCTGCAGCCGGGGGCGCTTTTTGATCAAAGCGGCGGTCTCGAAACCGTCTATTTCAGGCATCGAGACATCCAGGAGGATCAGCGCAAAGTCCTCGTTCAAGAGGTGTTTTAACGCTTCTTTCCCCGATTCGGCTTTGACGAGACGGTAAAAAGGAGAGTCGAGGATGGCTTCCAGGGCGAGGAGGTTCTCCGGATGATCATCGACCATGAGGATATTTACTTTTCCCATCGAATGTTCCTTCTCGGGCTTCCCGCGCTTCTCTTTATTAAGGAGGGGAATCCCGACGTAAAAGCCGTGAACGACATCCGCGGCGGCGCCGTCTCGACCCGAATTGAGAAACGATCAAGCGCATCGACTTGCAGCCGCTAAATCGTTTTTGATTGCGATTCTTTCCCTTGCCCTTGCCGATCGAGCCAGACGCGCATCATGGAAAGAAGCCGGGTGTTGTCGACCGGCTTGGTGATGTAGTCGGAGACCCCCGCCTCGATGCATTTCTCTCGATCTTCCTTCATCGCCTTGGCGGTCAAGGCGATGATCGGGAGCGATTTATATTTTCCCATGCTTCGGATCATCCGGGTCGTTTCGTACCCATCCATCTCCGGCATCATGATGTCCATCAAGACAAGATCGATCTCGTTTTGTTTTTTCAGGATCTCGATTCCCTCTTTGCCGTTCTCCGCATAAAGGACGTCCATCCCCTGGCTCTCCAGAAGGCTCGTCACGGCGAAGATGTTTCGGACATCGTCGTCCACCACGAGAACCCGCTTTCCGCTCAGACCTTCGATCGGAACCTCGTCGACTTTCGAGCCCTGCTCATAGGAAATTTGGTGGGCGTCGGCCTCGGAGCCGGTGTAAGCCTCCGGCAGGAAGAGGGTGAACGTGCTCCCCCGACCGGGCACGCTTTCGACGTGAATCTCCCCTCCCAAGAGGCGCGCGATTTCGCGGCTGATCGTCAATCCGAGACCGGTGCCGCCATATTTTCGGCTCGTCGTTCCATCGGCCTGCTGGAAAGCTTCGAAAATCAGCTTCTGTTTGTTCTTTGGAATCCCGATTCCGGTGTCGATCACCGAAAATGCGATCACCGAGCCGGAGTGCTTGAGGAGATCGCTCTCGAAGGTCGCTTTGGGATCGGCCGGCGCGATGCGGAGCGAGACGTTCCCCTTTTCGGTGAATTTGAAAGCGTTCGACAGGAGATTTTTCAGGATCTGCTGGAGACGCTGCTCGTCGGTCCGGATCGACTCGGGGAGCCCTTCGTCCCGCGCAACGGCGAACCCGAGCCCCTTTTGCTGGGCCACCTCCCGGAAGGTCCGCTCGACATACTCCTGAACTTCTTGGAGCCGGATGTCGCTCGGGGTCACCCCCATCTTCCCCGACTCGACTTTGGAGAGATCCAAGATCTCGTTGATCAGGGTGAGCAGATCGCATCCCGACGTGTAGATCGTCTGGGCGTATTCGACCTGCTTCGGGGTGAGGGTGGTGTCTTTATTTTCGGAGAGGAGCTTGGCGAGCACCAACAAGCTGTTGAGCGGGGTGCGAAGCTCGTGGGACATGTTGGCGAGGAATTCCGATTTGTACTTCGAGATGAGAGAGAGCTGTTCCGCTTTCTCTTCGAGGGAGACCGACGCCAGCTCGACCTCTTTGTTCTTGATTTCGAGCAGCGACGCCTTCTCTTCGAGCTCTTTCGCCTGGGCTTCGAGTTCGGCGTTCGACTTCTGCAGCTCTTGGAGCAGCTCTTCCGTTCTCATGCTCGCCGAGATCATATTAAGCACCACGCCGATGCTCGCCATCAACTGATCGAGGAAGATCTGATGGATCTGGCTGAACGGCTGGAAGGAGGCGAGCTCGATCACCGCCTTGACCTCCCCTTCGAAGAGGACCGGCAAGACGATGATGTTGAGTGGCGGGGCCTCCCCGAGACCGGAGTTGATCGTGATGTAGTCGGGCGGAACCTTCGTCAGCAGAATGCTCTTCTTCTCCAATGCACACTGGCCGACCAGACTCTCTCCCAAATGGAACCTTTGGGTGAGATTTTTACGCTCCTTAAAGGCATAGCTGCTGATCAGCTTGAAGACCGGCTCGTTGTCCTGGCTCTCCGCGATGTAGAAGGCGCCGTGATGGGCCGAGACCAGCGGGGTCAGCTCCGACATGATCAGCTTGGAGACCGCCTTCAGATCTTTTTGCCCCTGCATCATTCCGGAGAATTTGGCCAGGTTGGTTTTCAGCCAGTCCTGCTCCATGTTCTTCTGCGTCGTATCTTTCAGGTTCGCGATCATCTGGTTGATGTTGTTCTTCAGGGCCGAGACCTCCCCCTGCGCTTCGACCGTAATCGACCGAGTCAAATCCCCCTTCGTCACGGCGGTGGCCACCTCCGCGATGGCCCGCACCTGCGTGGTGAGATTTCCGGCGAGCTGGTTCACGTTGTCGGTCAGGTCCTTCCAGGTCCCCGCGGCCCCCGGCACCTTCGCCTGGCCTCCCAGCTTCCCTTCGATTCCCACCTCTCTCGCCACGTCGGTCACCTGATCGGCGAAGATTCTGAGCGTGTCGGTCATGCTGTTGATCGTGTCAGCCAGCGCGGCGATCTCGCCCTTCGCCTCCACGACCAATTTCCGGGTGAGATCCCCGTTCGCGACCGCGGTCACGACTTTCACGATCCCGCGCACCTGAGTGGTCAGGTTGCTCGCCATGAAGTTCACATTGTCGGTGAGGTCTTTCCAGGTGCCGGAGACCCCTTTCACCTCCGCCTGGCCGCCGAGCTTCCCTTCGGTTCCCACCTCTTTCGCGACCCGGGTCACCTCCGCCGCGAAGGAGCTGAGCTGGTCCACCATGACGTTGATCGTGTTCTTCAGCTCCAAGATCTCCCCCTTCGCGTCAACGGTAATCTTCTGCGAGAGATCCCCTCTCGCCACCGCGGTCGTCACCTTCGCGATGTTTCTCACCTGAGAGGTCAAGTTTCCCGCAAGCTGGTTCACGTTGTCGGTGAGATCTTTCCACGTTCCGGCCACCCCTTTCACATCGGCCTGGCCGCCAAGCTTTCCTTCGGTGCCCACCTCTTTCGCAACCCGGGTCACCTCCGCCGCAAAGGAGTTGAGCTGGTCCACCATGACGTTGATGGTGTTTTTGAGTTCGAGGATTTCTCCCTTCGCATCGACGGTGATCTTCTGGGAGAGGTCTCCTTTCGCCACCGCAGTCGTCACCTTCGCGATGTTTCTCACCTGAGAGGTCAAGTTTCCGGCCAGCTGATTCACGTTGTCGGTGAGATCTTTCCAGGTCCCCGAAACCCCTTTCACCTCCGCCTGACCGCCGAGTTTCCCTTCGGTGCCCACCTCTTTGGCGACGCGCGTCACCTCCGCGGAGAAGGAGTTGAGCTGGTCCACCATGACGTTGATCGTGTTCTTCAGCTCCAAGATCTCCCCCTTCGCGTCGACGGTGATCTTCTGGGAAAGGTCTCCTTTCGCCACCGCGGTGGTCACCTTCGCGATATTACGCACCTGAGAGGTGAGGTTGCCCGCCAGCTGATTCACGTTGTCGGTCAGATCCTTCCAGGTGCCGGCGACATCTTTCACCTCCGCCTGACCGCCGAGCTTTCCTTCGGTCCCCACCTCTTTGGCCACACGCGTCACCTCCGCCGCGAACGATCGGAGCTGGTCCACCATGACGTTGATCGTGTTTTTCAGTTCAAGGATTTCTCCCTTGGCATCAACGGTGATCTTCTGC
>SCUR01000338.1 GCA_004297235.1 Candidatus Manganitrophaceae bacterium
TTTCGAGGATCGGCAAGAGGCTTCCCGGATGGGTGAGTCCCGGCTGGTCGCTGAGATCGGGCGGAACCAAGACCGGATGACGGCAAAGAAGGATCCGGCGTTACTTTTGCGGCCACTTTTCGAGGGGGATTCCGAATGCCTTTCCTTTTTTGACGTCGTCCTGCAGGTTGCCGATACGGTAGTAGGCCTGCTCATCTTCGAGTGCGAAGTCTCGGTAAGAGCTTCCACCCCCCGTATACAGTGCCTTGTACACAAGGGGGTTCGCCCCCTCCCCAAATGTCACCTTGGCGTAAAAGGTGTTGCTGGCCCCTTCGGCGTCGCCGACGTCGAGACGCACAGAGACACTTTTCCCGACCTTCGCGACCTCGATCACCGGGAACGATTTGCCCGCTGCGGTGGTCTTCGCATAATAGTCGACCTGCTCGTCGACGATGAAGGCGAGGGTGTCGGAGCCGACCGCCTCGGCGGCCCTGCGGTCCACTTCGACATCGTATTCCTTTTCCTTACTGCCGGGCCACATAACACCATTGCCGCCCCGAATCGGCGTTCCGTCGGAATTGACCAAATAGACTCTCACATAGGTGTTCTTCGAAGAGAATTTCTCGGGAACTTCCACCCAGACCTTGGCCTTGCCTGAGGAGAGCCCCGGCCCGGAGATAGTCGGGGCCTGTTTGTCGTCCCGGCGCACCCCGACGATGCGCTGGGGCCTCTTATCTTCGGACTTCCCGCACTTGATCCACGCCGCCGCACAGAATTTCTTAATCTGCTCCGCCGTCGGCCGCTTCGGCGCCGCCGCCAGCCGCGGGGGGCCCACCTGTTGCTGCCGCGCGTGGGTCAGCTCGTGCGCAAGCAATCCGTCGCCTTCCGGCGTGCCGCGCTTGTACTCTGCGCCCAAATAGATCCGGCTGCCGAGGGTGAAGGCGCGGGCGTCGATCGCATCGGCCCGCCGTTGCGCCTCGCTGCCGGCGTCTACGAAGACCGCGCCGGACTGCCGGCCGGCGGCGTCGAGCCACGAAGCGCGACTTCCTGCGTCGAGCGACATCACTTCTGTTTCGGCGGCCTCGGCCGCTTGCTCCTCCGCGCCGCTCGCGCGGGGGACCGAGTCGAACATCCGTTGGACGGCCTGGTTCCCAATGGTGCGCTGCAGGTGCAGAATCGAGTCCGGAGGACGGTTCAGTCCATGAGACCGATCCAGGCCGGAGGAGACTTTCTTTTCAGATTGATTTTGTTTTTGCGTGAATGTTCGGATGTTCCACCTTATTGTTTGAGTTGCGAAGCGGATCGATGAATCAGGTATATTCCGATTCTTGTCCGTTGTCAACGGATCTCCGGAAAAAGGCTTTATCATCCGATCGGTTCATGGTAATCTACCCTTCTTGAATGTGAATGAAGGAGGAAAATGCGATGAAGATTTATAAAACAGCATACGCCGCTTTGATCGTTGCATCGATCGGGATCTTCGCGGCCATGCCGGCTTTTTCCGCCGACCGGCCCTCGGGAGAGAGGGTGTCTAAGAAAGAGGTCGGCCAGGAGGTGAAGGAGGCCGTTGAGGCGATTAAAGAATATTCGGCCGATCAAAGAGACGAAGCGGTGAAGAAAGGGAAGGCGGTGTTAGATCATCTGGATGGCCGGATTGAACAGATGGAATCCAAACTCAAGAAAGAGTGGGACCACATGAGCGAGTCTACGCGCAAGACGGCAAAGACGTCGCTGGAAGGAATTAAAAAACAGCGCGAAAAGGTGGCCGAGTGGTATGGCTCCTTGAAGGAGAGCTCGGCCGGCGCATGGGAAAATACGAAGAAAGGTTTTTTGGAGAGCTACCAGGCCGTTCACGACTCATTCGATAAGGTCGCGGATAAGTTTTAGAGAGCAGACTGTCAGGGCGATGCCCCATTCCAATTCTAGTCTAGCCAGTCTCTCTCTTTCAGCTTTTTCGGAAGGTACTTCTTCGTCAGGTACTGAAAGTCCTTGTTGGCCAGCGCGTCAAGCTCGTATTTGAGACCGCTCTGGAGCATCCGCTTAATTTCCTTCTGCCAGGCCTCTTTTTGAAACCAGGGATAAGCAAGAAGCTCCTTCGCGCGGGCGATGTCTTTTTCGTTCAGCTTGATGCCGACGTTGCGCGGGAGGCCGTAGGTTTCGGGGTCGGCGCTGGAGAGGCCGATGAACTTCGCCTTCGGGATCGCCATCCGCTGGCTCTCAAACGCCAGGTTGATCGAGCCCTGCTTCACCACCGAGTAGATGTAATAACCCCAGGGATCGTTGTCGACGAGAACGTAAACCGGCAGTCCCTTCTCTTCGTGCAGCCGGCGGGTCAAACGCCGGATGCCGCGGGGGGGTTGGCCGTTGCCGGTCAGGAGGATGCAGTTATATCGGCGCCAGAACTTGTCCTCCGAGAGACGGTTCCACTGCGTCCCTTTCTCGACCAGCAACACAAAATCGGCGGTGCACTTCTTGATCGAAAGATACTCCGGCTCCACGATCGACGGGACCGAGTAGCCCCCTTTTCCCAGCCGGGTGCAGTTGACCGTGTCGCCGTCGTCGACCAACACCAGCGGCCCGACCACACTCCCGGCGCTCTCGGCGCGGACATGGAGCTCCTCGCGTAACGCTTCCAGCGACGCCTCCAGGTCCTCGATCACCGGATCCGATTCGTCCTGGTTATCGAAGGTATTTTCGTTCGAGTCTTTCAGGGTATGTTTGGTCCGGTAGTAAATCTCCCTCAATGAGGTGGTGAGGCCGGCGCGCTGCAGCTCGGAGAGGGCGTCGGCGACCAGGACCGTCTGCATGAACTTCTTCGCCATCCCGACGTTGAAGAAGGAGCGCTCCTGTTTTTTCTTCCCCATCTCGATCATCCCCTTCTTCTTGCTGAAGGTGACGTTCGAGAGGGAGCGGACCGGGATCGATAACGTTGGGTCCTGCCGCCGCTCCGCGGCGTGGATGACGGTGTCGGCGACGCCGATCAGTTTCTTTTCGACCGGCGTGGTTTTGTGTTCTTTTTTCTTCGCCATGCGCTCTCCTATTTCTTTTTACCCGTTGTCGTTTTCTTCGCTGTTTTCGTTCCCTTCGCTGCGGATTTAGTCTTTCCGCCGAACTTCACCGTCGGCGCGGGGGATTCCTTCTCAGCGGTTCCTTCCTCTGCGACCGTCGCCTCCGGAACCGCTGCCTCTTGCGCCGCGCCGTCGTTCACGATCGGCGTATCCCCTTCGACCCCTTCCGCGGTGACGATGATCGAGTGCGGAAGCCCTTCCGGTCCTTCTCCCGTCATCCCGAGCGCCGCGTCGGTCTTCTCGCCGCCGGTCCGCTTGAGCGCGATCTTCTGCAGTTGCTCCTTGAGCTTGTCGGCTTGAAGCTTTCCTCCTTTGAGCCGATTGCAGGCATCGACCACCTCTTCGATGTAGAGCTCGAAGATGTTCCGGCGGCGGAATTCGCTCTTCGCCTGCTCCCGCCGCTTCAGAAAGCTTCCGAGCCGGCGGCCGCACTCGCGCAAGGCGAGGGTGATCTCTTTTCGAATTTCGTCGTAGTCGGCGATCGCCTCTTTCGATTCGCTGGTGAACGGCACCCAGACCGACGCCATGTGGACGAAGATCACCATCGGTCCGGCCGGCAGCGCCCCCTTCGATTGCGAGACGCCGTAATTGCGCCAGGAGGTGTCGACCACCCCCTTGAAGGTAGCGCAGGCCGACTGCTGATAGAGGAGCGGGACCCGGTTGGCGTAGCGGATCACGCGCGCCAGCTCGTTGTCCTCTTCCTGATCTTCTCCCTCCGCCATCGGGACCTTTTTCTCTTCCGCCTTCTTCCCCTCCGGCTCCGGTGCTTTGCCGTAGGCGAGCCCCGCCTCGATTGCAAAAGGATTGCCCCGATAGACGGCGGGGGGGCGGCTGACTGCGGTGTAGAACTCCCCTTTGATCTGTTTGTAGAGCCCGGCAAGAATCGCATTCTCGCCGATCGGCGAGAGGCAGTTGGTCGGCGGCGCCATGATCTTGGTCGACTGGATCGCCTTGTAGAGCGCTTCCGCCTCGGCGCCGATCACATCGCGCGGGCGGCTCTCGGGGGAGAGTTTGGCCGCTTTGCAGATCTCCTCGGCGACATTCGCGGAGACCCGGCTGAAATCGCTGGAGAGAAATCCGGCAAGGGTGCGGCTCTTGGTGTCTTGCAGCATCTTCAGCAAGATGCCGAACTCGATGCCGTACGGATGCGGCTTGATCTCTTTCGGCGGGACCGGCAGCTCCTGAACCATCCGGGGATAGACTTTCGTCTCCCCCTCCGGGGTGATGTAGACGAGCTTCACGTGGGGGTTGGCGATCGAGGTCTGTTCGAGATAATCGTCGACCGATGCCCGCCCCTTCTGATAGCGCCCCTCGATTTCGAGCGCGACCTGGGTCCCGCGGGGGTTCTCCCAGTCGACCTGCTTCTTCTCGAGAATCAGCGGCTCGTTCTTTTTGGTGTCGATCTGGACTTCGAAGTAGTGCGCCGGGCTCTTCGGACCGGTCCGGGAGATGATCTGCACCGGTCTTCCGGTGGTGAGCTGACCATACATCCCGGCGGCGGAGATGCCGATCCCCTGCTGCCCGCGGCTCATCCGAAGCCGATGGAACTTGGAGCCGTAGAGGAGCTTCGCGAAGATCGGCGGAATCTGCTGGCGGACGATGCCGGGGCCGTTGTCGGTGACGGTGATCCGAAAGCGGGTCGCCTGGCTCGCCGGGGGTGGGGTCCCGTCGTTCGAGACGATCTCCAGCTTGACCGTGACCTCCGGAAGGATGCCCGCTTCCTCGCAGGCGTCCAGCGCATTGTCGACCGCCTCTTTGACGCAGGTGAGCATCGCCTTTCTCGGGGAGTCGAATCCGAGCAGGTGCCAGTTCTTGGTGAAAAACTCCGCCACCGAAATTTCTCGCTGGCGCGCGCCCATCTCGACGGCGGTGAGGGTGGTTCTCGGCGTCGCGGCGCGGGGGCTTGGTTTGGGCTCGGAGGTTTCGGATTCGGGTTTGGGAGGGTCTTGTTTGTTGC
>SCUR01000339.1 GCA_004297235.1 Candidatus Manganitrophaceae bacterium
GCTCTTCCGATCTCGATTACCGGCATGGTCAGCAATAAGGTGAGCGCCAACCTGATGAGCTTAGGGGCGCTCGACTTCGGGATCATCGTCGACGGGGCTGTCATTATCGTTGAAAACTGCATCAGCAGGCTGTCAGAAGAGCAGCATCGCCAGGGACGGCTTCTGACCCGCGCCGAGCGCTTTGAGGTGGTCTTCGAGGCCTCCAAAGAGGTCCGGAGGGCAACCATGTTCGGCGAGCTGATTATCATGATCGTCTACCTGCCGATTTTGACCCTCACCGGTGTCGAGGGGAAGATGTTCATACCGATGGCCTTCACTGTCATCGCCGCGCTGCTCGGCGCGATGATCCTCTCCGTGACCTTTGTCCCCGCGGCGGTGGCGCTTTTGCTTTCCGGAAAGCTTTCCGAAAAAGAAAATATCCTGGTCCGATGGGCCAAGAAGGCCTACTCCCCTTTGTTGAACCTCTCGCTTCGAAACAGGACATGGGTGGTGACGGCTGCAACCCTGCTCATTATGTTGACAGGTTTGGTTGCATCCCGGATGGGAAGCGAATTCATCCCGAGCCTGGATGAAGGAGACATCGCGCTGCATGCCTTGCGCATTCCGGGGACCAGCCTCTCACAGGCGATCGAGATGCAACATCTTTTGGAAAAAAAGATCAAAGAATTTCCAGAGGTGGAGACGATTTTTGCCAAAATCGGGACGTCGGATATCGCTACCGACCCGATGCCTCCGAGCGTGGCCGACAACTTTATCATCATGAAGCCGAGGTCGGAGTGGCCGAATCCAAACAGGCCGAAGGCCGATTTGGTCCGGGCGCTCGAAGAGGAGGTCAAAAAAATTCCGGGGAATAACTACGAGTTCATCCAGCCGATTCAGATGCGCTTTAACGAGTTGATCGCCGGCGTGCGAAGCGACGTTGCGGTGAAGGTCTTCGGCGACGACATGGACATCCTGCTCGAAACCGGCCAGGAGATTACGGATGTTTTGGAGAAAATTCCCGGCGCTTCCGACGTCAAGGTGGAGCAGGTGACCGGCCTGCCGGTGCTCACGATCCAGATGAACCGGAAAGAGATGGCGCGCTACGGCCTGAACATCTCGGACGTTCAAGAGGTGGTTCAGATCGCCATCGGGGGAAAAGAGGCGGGTCAGATCTTTGAGGGGGACCGGCGCTTTGATCTGATCGTCCGCCTGCCGGAGGAGATGCGCGGCAAAATTGAGACATTAAAGCGAATCCCCGTTCCCCTTCCTAAAACCGGACCTGTAGAGACCCGACAGGTCGCCTCTCTTCTTTCTGAAGGTCGAACCGACGCGGCTTACCTCCCCCTCGGCGCCGTGGCGGATTTCAATGTCGCCCCAGGCCCGAATCAGATCAGCCGGGAGAACGGCAAGCGTCGCGTGGTGGTGACGGTCAATGTGCGAGGGCGCGACATCGGATCGTTCGTGGAGGAGGCGGAGCGGACGATTCAGGAGCGTGTGACGATTCCGACGGGCTACTGGACCACCTGGGGAGGGCAGTTTGAGCAGATGATCTCCGCCGCCAATCGCCTGAAAATTGTGGTACCGGTCGCGCTCCTGCTGGTCTTTCTTCTACTGTTCGTCACATTCGGGACGATCAAAGATTCCCTTCTGGTTTTCACCGGCGTGCCGCTCGCTCTCACCGGCGGCGTCGCGGCGCTTTGGCTGCGGGGGATTCCTCTGTCAATTTCGGCGGGGGTCGGCTTTATCGCGCTCTCCGGAGTCGCCGTGCTCAACGGGCTGGTGATGATTTCTTTCATCAATAAGCTTCGTTCAGAAGGTCACTCCTTGGACTACGCCATCTTTAACGGCGCGATGACGCGCCTTCGTCCGGTCTTGATGACGGCGCTCGTCGCCTCCCTCGGATTTGTCCCCATGGCGCTTGCGGTGGGAAGGGGGGCGGAGGTGCAGCGCCCGCTCGCGACGGTGGTGATCGGCGGGATTCTCTCCTCCACGGCGCTGACATTGCTGGTGCTGCCGGTGCTCTATCGCATCTTCCACGCGAAAGAGAACGTAAACGAAGGTGTAGAAGGAGCGGAAGAAGAGAAAAGGGCCGATGTGGCCGAACTGCCGGAGCGGGTATGAGAATCCTACAGCAGAAAAAATGTGGAGTGATATGGATACGCAGAGGTCCTCGTCTCCCCAAAAACAATTGAACCTCTCAAGCCGTGGATAGGGACCGTGGCCGGAACAGATTAATATGAAAACGTCTGACATCTTACAGTCGATCGGTATTCCCCGACACAAGCTCTATTATCTGGAGCAGAAGGGATATATCATTCCTAAAAGGATTCCTATGGGGGACCTGGAGGCGAGGGAATATACAGACGAAGATGTAATGAAGATTAAGTTAATATGGAAATACCTGTGCAAAGGCTTTAGGCACAAGATTGCATATCAGAAGGCCATGGAAGAGCTTGGACTCTCCCTCTGAGCCGTCGCTTTCTTTATACGGCAATGGACAGGGGAGGGAGCATCAGATTCGATATGATGCATGGCTCCCGTTTAAGAACCGTTTTTGGGTGTTGATATCGGGGCAGGTTCGGTCAAGTTGTAATCCTTTCCCGAAGCCGAAGAGGGATGAAACCGCTCGATCATTTGATTAAAAGAGCTTCTGGGGGGAAGAGTTACATGGCTATAGATCTGCGCCACACGGATGCGTCGCAGAGCGATCACAACCATACGCACGGCGCCGTCGATCCCCTCCTCCTGACCACCCGGCGGGGGATTTGGGCGGTCAAATGGTCGTTTCTCGGAATGGCGGCAACCGCGCTGTTCCAGATCGTGATTGTCGTTCTTTCAGGAAGTGTGGCGCTGCTGGCGGATACGATTCACAACTTCGGCGATGCTACCACCGCCATTCCTCTTTGGATCGCCTTCCGGTTGGCGCAGCGAAAGGCGACCCGGCGGTTCACCTACGGCTACGGCCGGGTGGAAGACCTGGCCGGCGTGATGGTGGTATTGGCCATCCTGTTGAGCGCCGCCGGGGCGGGATATGTCTCGGTCGATCGCCTCTTTCATCCTGAGCCGGTGAGCCACCTTGGGGCGGTGATGGCCGCATCCATCATCGGCTTTCTCGGAAATGAGGCGGTGGCGATCTTTCGCATCCGGGTCGGCCGGGAGATCGGAAGCGCCGCCTTGGTGGCCGACGGCTATCACGCGCGTGCAGACGGCCTGACCAGTCTCGCCGTCCTCTTCGGCGCGATCGGGGTCTGGCTCGGCTACCCTCTGGCCGATCCCATCGTCGGCTTTGTCATTACCCTGATGATCCTCCGACTCGTGTGGGAATCGGGTCGGACCGTCTTCGCCCGGATGCTCGATGCGATCGATCCCCAGGTCGTCGAGGAGATCGAGGAAGCCGTAAAGCAGACGCCGGGTGTCTGTGAGGTCACCGAGGTGCGGGTCCGCTGGTCGGGGCACTGGCTTTATGCCGAAGTGAACATCGCCGTCCATCCTGAACTCTCGGTTGAGAGAGGACACGAAATTGCCAAAGAGGCGCGCCATCAGCTCTTGCATCATTTGCGTTATCTCTCGAATGCGACGATTCATGTCGATCCGGTGGGCGCCTCCGGCGAGGCGCACCACCGGATCACCGGGCATGAACATGGAGGACCGACACATTCGCATTAGCAAGAAAATGAGGTTGCGATTGCAAGGACCGCCTGGCCTCAACACTCAGGGAGGAAACAATAATGGAACGATGGCTTCCGGGACTATTCGCGCTTCAGAATATCCATCCCATGCTGGTTCATTTTCCAATCGCGCTTTTTCTGAGCGCGCTCGCCATGGAAGGACTGGCCGTACTGATGAAGGATGAGCGGTTTCATTTCGTGGCGACCTGGATGCTCTATCTGGGAACGGTCGCGGCCGTCATCACCCTTCCGACCGGCTTTATGGCGATGAATCAGGTCGCCTCGGCCGTCGATTCCGGCAGCCACAGCGCCCCGGGTCACGATTTCATTCACATACACCGGGATTGGATGGTCGCCACGACCTCTCTGGCGGTCTTTCTTTCCGCTTACCTCTTTTGGATTAACCGAAAAAAGAGATGGGCATCGCAGCGCCGGCAATTTCTGGTCGGCTTGGCCCTCCTTTCCGTGTTGTTGGTCCTCGGGGCTGACCGGGGCGCCCGCCTGGTCTTTGAGTTCGGGACAGGAGTGAACCCCCGCGCCTTTGAGGTAATGCCTCAAACGAAGAACCATGAGGATGCGCATTGATACTATCTATAAAGGATGATGAGCAAAAAATGGAAAAGAGGAGGAGCCGGTGAAAAAAGAGGGAATCTCGATCACTCAAGGAAAAAAGGTGAGGGTGATAATCAGAACGATCCATACCGTCTATACAGGCGACCTGTTTGTCCCATCTAAACGAAACCGCTTTTCGGACGTGATGAACGAGCCGAGTCTGGTTTTTATCAGCCTGACCGATGTAAAGGTGGAAGGAACGCCAGATAAGATCAAGCACCTCGCCTTAAACAAATTCCTGATCGAGTCGATCAGGCTGGATGAGTAAGGAGGATGTATTGATGGTCCGGATTTCCTTTGTTGCTCCAGCGGCGATGAAGCGAATGTTGGTCTGGGGGATGATTCTGCTGGCCATCGGTCAGGCCGGCTGCGCCGGCGCCGGCAGGCTGCTCGACCATGAACCCCCCGCCATCACCCTGCTCGACGCGAGGAAGATCCATCCTTTTAGCGATCTGTCCGAGCGCCATATTCCCTTGACTGCCGAGCAGGCTCAGGCCATTAATCGGCTTTACGGCCGGGCCATTGCTGCTGAGGGAGAACGAATCGTCTACTATGAAGCGAGGAGAAGAAGAGGGATCTATGGTCAGTGGGGGAATATCTTTCTGGTGAATGCGGAAGGAGAGTTGGGGCGGCTGGAGGTCCTGATCTCTGCCAGCGACGAAGAGGTTGACGAGATCCTGATTAAGAACAACCCTGTCCTGAATGGGAAGTTGGTTATTCCAAGAGAGTTCTTGCGGCAATTCATCGGGAGGTCCCTTCACGACTCGTGGGAGCTGGCCCAAGATCCATCCGATCTGGTGGCGCTGCCGTCTCCAATTCGGCCTATCGCTAGTTACCCCGAGTTCTCTCAAGAAGTGGCCGATGCCGTCCGCAAGCCGTTGGTATGGGCCGAGGTTTTAGAAATTCAATAACGAACTTCGAAGCGGATCGTTTAAGGAATATCATCGAAACAGAGGGGGTTTACGCTCGTTCCGTGTGAAGGGTATTCCGAGGAAAAGAGGGAGGCTGAAATGTCTGACACTGATGCGCAGGAATGGATATCTGGTTTGTCGCTGACGTTCGATAGAATGGTCTTATTTAAGAGGGGAGGTAAAGGATGGATTTAAAGAAATTGAATATTGCAGGAAGTTCGCTGTTGCTGACGCTGCTTCCCGCGGTTGCGCTGGCGCACGGGATCTCTGAAGGAGATAAACAGGGCCTGATCGACGGCGGCTATCTTCGTTACACTTGGCTTGGCGCGACCCACATGGTCACCGGTTATGATCATCTCCTCTTTATTTTTGGAGTCGTCTTCTTTTTAACCGGGTTTCGTGACATCGTTAAATACATCACGATCTTCACCGTGGGGCACAGCCTGACCCTCATTTTTGCCACGGTGTTCGGAATATCGGCCAACTATTTCCTGGTCGATGCGGTGATCGCCCTCAGCGTCTGTTACAAAGGCTTTGATAATCTGGACGGTTTTAGAAAGTACCTAAAGATGCCCTCACCGAATCTCTTGTGGGTGATCTTCGGTTTCGGCCTGATTCATGGTTTTGGTCTTTCCACAAGGCTTCAACAATTGCCTTTGGGAGAAAGCGGATTAATCACCCGCATCCTCTCTTTCAACGTCGGCGTAGAATTGGGACAGGTGATCGCCTTGACCATCATGCTGGCGCTGATTGCCGGTTGGCGAAGAACGAAGTCGTTTAATCAGTTCAGCGCCGTCTCCAACGCCGGGCTGATTGCCGCCGGCGTATTTCTTTTTTTAATGCAGATGCACGGTTTTGGTCATACCACCGATCCGGACAGCTTTGGGTTCAGCACCGACAATCATTTTCATGAACATCAAAAACTGGAAGAAGCAATCATAGAGCAGCAGAGAGACAGTCACCCTTCAATCGACTAGGAGAATCCGATGAAAAAAATATCAATTTATTTTCTGGCATTATTTATGTTTTCTACCCCGCTGGTTTTTGCCGGCCCCGGCAGCGACCATAGCCATGAACCGGCCGCGCCCATTTCGGAGAATGAAGCGCTCAAGGCCGCAGCCGGATTTGTGAGCGACATTGTCAAAAAAGGAAAGTTGGACGCATCTTGGGCGGATATTAAACCGACCAAAGTCATACAAAAAACGTTTAAAAAGGAACCAGAATGGGTTGTCACCTTTGACCATCCCAAGGCAGCGGATAAAGAAAAGCAGACTTTGTATGTATTTCTCAGTTTGTCAGGACATTATCTCGGCGCCAATTTCTCAGGAAAATAGGGCCGCGTTTCACTGATCGATACGATTTCCGCCGAAGAGGTTCCCCCTCGACCAGGAGATCTTCCAAGGAATGATCCGGCGGCTCCGCCGCATTCTGATGACCGCGTTGGTTGCGTCGCTCGGTTTCGTCCCAATGGGGACTTCCGTCAGAAGGGGTGCGGAGGCTCAGCAGCCGCTTGCGACCGTGGTAATCGGTGGGATCCTCTTCCGTTGTTGCCAGTGCTGTACCGAATGTCCACGCCGGGGAGGAAACTGAAGGATCTGCGGCCGAACTGCCGGGAAAGGCATGATATAGAATGTCGGAGGATGTGAAATTTCATTTTGCCGCGACCCGGATGCTCTACCTGGGAACCCTTTTGGCGCTGGTCGCTCTTCCGACTGGATTCATCGCGGCCAACATCATTGCAGCGACTGACCCGCCAGGCCATCCCCCGGCCATGATTTTATACACATTCATCGAACCTGGATGGTTGCGACTACCCTGGTGGGGGTCTTCCTCTCCATCTACCTTTTTTGGATCAATGGAAGAGGGAAATGGATTCTCAGGAGGACCGGCTTCGGGGTATAGATAATTTTTGCGCCTTCTCCGGATTGGAAGCTGGCAACTAAATGGCCGGGTAGAAAACTACTTGACACCTCTTCGCTTTTCGTTTATTTTGGGGCACCATGCTTCAGGCCATCCTCAAAAAGAATCGACACAGCCTCTCTCTCTTCACCGCCGCTCTGGTCGTCTATCTTCTTCTCTTCTCCGGCTTCGCCCTCTTTCACGCCTATTCCGAAGATGAATTGGTCGACCCGCACGGCTGCGCGATCGGCCTCTGGGTCCAGAACAGCCAGGCGTCGGTTCCGTTCCTGGCGGCGCTGGCCCTCTTTCTCATCCACCTCACCGGGAACCCTCTTCCAAGGCTCTTCCTCCCGGTCAAGCAAATTTCCCGTCAAAGGGCGACCCGCGCCCCACCGTACCACGCTTCTCTCTGTTAAACCGATTAAACCTATCATTTGAATAGAATCGCGCCAGGGGTCCCACGTAAGCGGGATCTCGCGCGACGATTTCTATCCACCGACCATGGAGGAAGCGTGATGCGTTCTATTTTGCTTGCCCTTGCAGTTTTAGGTGCGATTCTTGGAATCGTCCCTTCACTCTCCGCTCAAGAGGGGACCACCCCTTTGACGCGAAGCGCTCAGACACTGAACCCTGAAATTTCACTCGACGGCCTTTTCTCCGCCGCCACCTTTTCCGATCCGGAACATCTTCAATTCGGCGCCCACGATCCGAACAAACGCGGCTTCACCCTTCAGAACCTGGAACTGACCCTCGCCGGCAATGTCGATCCTTATTTTCGGGGCGAAGCGCACCTGATCTTCGGCCTCGAAGCCGGGGAATCGTTCGTCGAGGTGGAGGAGGCTTTCCTGACGACCCTCTCCCTCCCCTACGGCCTTCAGATCATGGGGGGACATTTTTTCACCCGGTTCGGACGGCAGAACCCGCTCCATCCGCACGCCTGGGCCTTCACTGATCAAAACATGATCAACACGCTGATGTTCGGCGGCGATGGATTAAGAAGCCCGGGCGTGCAGATCTCCGTCCTTCTGCCACTCCCTTTCTATCTGGAGTTGATCGGGAGCGTTCAGAATGCGGAGGGGGAAACGGCATCCAGCTTTCTCTTCACTCCCGATGAGACCTTCGCCGGACGGCCAATCCTCACACGCGATGTCCATGATGCGGGCGATCTCCTCACCCTCGGACGGATCAAGAGCTCTTTTGATCTATCGGAGACGGTCTCCCTCGTCGCTGGAACCTCGCATCTCTTCGGTCCGAACGGAACGGGAGAGAACACCGCCACGCGGATTCACGGGGTCGATCTCTTCTTGAAGTGGGAACCGCTGACAGCCGATCACGGCTGGCCGTTCGTGACGCTTCAAGGAGAGGCGATGCGCCGCAGCTATGAAGCGGGAGAGGCAACCCTGGACGATGGAACCGTCCTGTCACAGGAGAGATTCGAGACCGACGGCTTCTACATCCAGTCGCTCTACGGCTTCAAGCGGCGTTGGGTCGCCGGGGTTCGATACGAGCGGTCCGACGCCACCGATCCGGTGGAACCGGCGTCCGGAGCGCGATGGCGCGCTTCGTCGAACCTGACCTTTTATCCTTCGGAGTTCTCCAAGATCCGCCTTCAGTACAACTACGACAAATCGGACGATCGGGACGACCCGATCCACGCCGTTTTTGTCCAGTACGAATTCCTCATCGGCGCCCACGGCGCCCATACGTTTTGAAGGAGGGACGGAGATGAAACAGATCCTTATTTTTGCATCGTTCCTTTTGGCCCTCCAGATCGCCCGACCGATTGAAGCCGCCGCGATCAAAGTGGTCGCCACCACGGAAGATCTTGCTGCGATCGCAAAGGAGGTCGGCGGCAAGCGGGTTCAGGTCGAATCGCTCGCCAAGGGGGTCCAAGACCCCCACTTCCTGGAGGCGAAACCAAGTCTGATCCTGAAACTCTCAAGAGCCGACCTCTTTGTCCAGGTCGGATTGGATCTGGAGGCGGGCTGGGTCCCCTCTCTGCTGGTCGGCGCGCGGAACGGAAAGATCCAGAGCGGCGGGCCCGGCTTTGTCGATGCCTCCAGAGGGATCACGCCGCTGGAGGTTCCGACAGGGCCCATCGATCGATCGTCCGGGGACATTCACCTTCAGGGCAACCCGCACTACTGGCTCGATCCAATGAATGCAAAACAGATCGCCCGGAACATCGGCGAAGGGCTGAAGCGGATCGATCCGGGTGGCGCCGGTCTCTATGATCGAAACATTGCTGACTTCTCCAACCGGCTTGACGAAGCGGTGGTCCGATGGGAGGAGAAGATGAAGCCCTTTGCTGGGGCGAAGGTCATCACCTATCACAAAAGCTGGCCCTATTTTCTGAAGCAGTTCGGCCTGGCGGCGATCGGATATATCGAGCCGAAGCCGGGCATCCCTCCGTCGACCTTGCATCTGAAGGAGCTGATCGAGTTGATCAGACGGGACCAGGTCAAGGTGATCATCATGGAACCCTACTTCAGCGATCAAGCGCCGAAGTTCGTCGCGGAGAAGACGGGAGCGAAGGTGGTGGTTCTGCCGCCGTCGGTATCGGTCTCAACCGGGATCGAAGACACCTTCCATCTCTTTGATCATCTGGTGAACACGTTGTCGGAGGCCTTGCGGTAGGAACAGGTTCATCTTGTGTCGGGGCGGTTTGAAACCTGCCCCCGACAATCAGAACCACCCGCCTTATACATATGGAGTAAACCATCATGCTTAAAGAAAGAATACAGATCCCCCTTGATCGATTGGGCGTCACGCTCTCCGGCATCTGCCTGTTCCATTGCCTGTTGACCCCCCTGGCGATCATTCTCTTCCCGGTTGTCTCGCTCACATTCACCACGGATGAAAGTTTTCACAGGATGTTGCTTTGGTTCGTTCTGCCGACCAGCATCTGCGCTTTCTCGTTAGGGTGCTTCCGTCATAAGGATCGCGGGGTCCTGGTACTCGGATCGGCCGGCCTGGTCCAGATGGTTTTGGCCGCCTACCTGGGGCATGAGACTCTAGGTGAAACCGGTGAGCGCATCGCCACAACCGTAGGAGCGCTGACCCTGGCGATGGGACACATGCGTAATTATCGCCTCTGTCGAGAAAATCGATGCCAAACCTGACCGATCGCCTCGGCCGATTATTGTGGCCGATGGCCGCAGGGGCGGGTTTAAACCCGTCCCTGCATATGACAAACCGTGATACACAGGACGAATATGGAATCATTGTTGTCTCTCCTCCTTTGGCCCTTTTCAGCCTGTCTGATTCTGACCGGGATTCACACCTATCTCGGCATCCACGTGATCCGGCGGGGGGTGATCTTCGTCGATCTGGCGCTGGCGCAGATGGCGGCGCTCGGCGCGACGGCAGCCCTTCTCTTCGGCGCCGATCTCCACGATCCGGCGGCCTACTGGGCCTCTCTCGGGATGACGCTGATCGGCGCCGCCTTCTTCTCCCTCTCCCGCTTGCGCGATGAGAAGATCCCACAAGAGGCGATGATCGGAATCGTCTATGTCGTCTCGGCCGCGGCGGCCGTGATCGTCCTCGACCGCGCCCCCGGAGGGGCGGAGCACATTCGTGGTCTGCTGGTCGGGAACATTCTCACGGTCACCCCCGCGCAGATCACAAAGACGGCGCTCCTTTACGCAGCAGTCGGCCTCTTCCACTGGTTCTTCAGAAAAACCTTTCTTCTCATCTCGTTCAATCCAGATGCGGCTCTCCGGAAGGGATACCGGCTGCGTCTCTGGGATTTTCTTTTCTACGCGGCCTTTGGCGTGGTGGTGACGAGTTCGGTCTCGTTGGCCGGTGTTCTCCTCGTCTTTGCCTTTCTCATCGTTCCGGCAGTGGCCTCGCTCCTTGCTGCGGAAGGAATCGCCCCTCGGCTCTGGATCGGCTGGGGGATCGGAACGGCGGCGAGCCTCCTCGGTCTCGCCGCTTCGGTCATGCTCGACCTGCCGACGGGGGCCGCTGTCGTCTGCGCGTTCGGGCTGCTTCTCCTCGTTCTGGTCACCGGGAGATCCCTCCTTAAGATCTCCCGGCCCGGAGTCCGACAGAGACTGCTCGTCGAAACGCCCCTCGAACGTACAAAAAAGCCTTGACAATGAGATCAGATCGTCCTATAAACGGGCTATGTTTCGTCCCCGTTCCAAAAAGATCGCCCTGCTCTTCCTCGCCGCGCTTTATTTTACGGCGTTGATCCTTGGAACCCTTTGCGCATTCGATCTTCCAACGGGACAGACCCACCATCACGGCCGAGCGGTCTCGCACACCGCCTCCTGTCTCCTCGCCTGCGCAAGCACCGCCACAGATCAGCCCCCAACTCTCCCCCTGACTCTCTCCCTGCTCCTCATCGGAATGCTTCTGGCTTTCGGGAGACCGCTTACCCTTCAACCCTCCCTGCTCCGGCTCCACAGCCGGGCCCCTCCCGTCTGAACCTTATTGGTCTTCCTTGAATGAGCCTGCTTCTTGATGGGGCCGTTCTTTCCTTGGCTCATCGGCGATCCGCCTGAAAAGGCGATGTCGCGCGTTTCCTCGAACTTGTTGAACGCCATGTCCAGAGTATGGATCAAACAGACCGCCGTTCTCTTTACGCTGGTCTATCTTTTCTCGACCGGCCTGATTATGGTCCGTGCGGAGGGGCATGCCCTCAGTCATGAGGAGCATGAGGATCATGCCAAACGGCATGCCTCGTTCATCTGCGCCTGGATGTGCGCCGCTTCGACCTTCGTCCACACGCCGGAGCAGACCCTCGACCAACGATCCACTCCCTATTTTGAAAACCCAATCGCCAAGCCGGAAGTACCTCCCCGGCCGCAACCCCTCTCCGCCGACACCATCCGACCGCCTCCTTTTCTTCTTTCCTAAAGCGTTCATTCCAACCACATTCCTATTCCGGATGCGCCGCTGCGGGAAACCGCCTGCGCGCTGTCGCTCGGCCCGATCCGATTCGGCATCGGCGCAATCCGGAATCATTCTGAGAAAGGAGTCATCATGCGAAGGATATCTCTATTCATTACCATATGGACCATGGCCAGTCTATGGATGGTCTTCACCGCTCCAGAGGTCAAGGCCAGTTGCGGATCGGCCAACTGTTTTCTTGTAACCGGCACACAAGACGGAATCGCCGTGCCGGGACAGATCATCCTAGACCTGTCGTACCGGTTTATTCCGATGGACCAGCCGCAGAGGGGGAGCAAAAAGGTCTCGGAGGCTTTCATTCCAGGGATCGATTTTGAGAACGGTGAGATTGAGCCAAGCCATCACCGCGAACTGCGGTCCAACAACGAGCTGGCGCAGTTAGATATCAGTGTGGGAGTGACAGAGCGCTTTTCCATGACGCTGGCAATTCCCTTCTTCAACCTCCGACCGCACGAGCACACTGTCATACACGGACCCGGAGATGAAGAATTTACCCGCGACGACTGGACATCCGGATTCGGCGATCTTCGCCTGACCGGCAAGTATGCCCTCTGGGTCAGCACCCGGCACCTCCTGGTGGGCGGCCTGGGGATCAAAGCCCCCACAGGGGAGTACAAGTTGCTGAACCACGACGGGAAGATCAATGAGCCGACGCTCATGCCCGGCACCGGCTCCTGGGACGGTTTGGTCTCGGCTTATTACGGCTATCAGATCATCCCCCACCGTCTCGATGCCTTTCTCTCTGGCTCCTACCAGCTCACGACGGAAAATAACCTGGACTACCGGTTCGGCAACACGCTGCTGGTCAGCGGCGGCCTGAACCACCTCTTTGGGGAAAAGCGAGCCGTCATCGGAACCCTCCAGGTCAACGCGCGTGTCGCCCCGCACGATGAATTCAAGGGAGCGGTGGTCCCCAGCACCGGCGGAAAATGGGTCTATCTGACGCCAGGGATCAAGGTGCAAGCGTCGCCGAATACGGCGCTCTACGCCCACCTTCAGTTGCCTCTCTACCAATACGTCAACGAGGAGAACCTCGTTCCCAGATATGGGTTCATGATGGGGGTGTCCCACGCATTCTAACCTCTGGCAACCGGAGAAACCGATGTCTCGGACAGACCGATATCTCTCCATGGTCAAAGATTTCATCTCTACGCTGGTCGTGGCGGGGCGCAGTGACCAGGGGGAACCGCTGGCAATGGAAGCATCGGATCTTCCCGATCCCCGATGCCGAGCCGGATGCCGTCGGTCGAAACCGTGGTCGTCGGGCAACAGCCGTGCTCAATCTTTGTTTTTTCACTTAAAGATCCTGAAGAGGGAGGACATGGAAATTAAAAATTTTCAAAAATGCCTCTTTATTCTCTTAAGTATTGTGTTCCCTTTTCTTACTGGCATGGGGTCGAAGCCGCCACAGGTTGGCGGCCCGGCTCCGGCCTTCCGACTCGATAGCCTGGAAGGTCCATCGATGGCCTTGGCCGAGCATCGTGGCAAGATCGTGCTGATCAACTTCTGGGCGACCTGGTGCGAGCCTTGCCTGAAAGAGATGCCGGAGATTGAGGCCGCCTATGAGCAGCACAAAGGAGAAGGGTTTGTTGTCCTCGGCATCAACTTCGGCGAAAAACCGAAGGAGGCCGAAAAGCTGGTCAAAGCGGTGGGCCTTACCTTTCCGATCCTGATGGATCGCAAAGTGGAGGTCGCCGAGCGCTACGGGGTGGTGAACCTCCCGGTTACCTTCTTCATTGATCAAGAAGGGATCATCCGGGAACGGGTCTTCGGCGGGACGCTAACAAAAGAAGGGATCGGAGAGGTGTTGGTGCGACTTCAGAAGAAAAGCTGAAAGCTCAGTCGAACAGACGCGGGCTATTTATATCACCCCTTTGCAAAGAGACCTGGGATATGGAAATATTGGAACAAAAGAGGGGAGGAAGTCTCAAAAAGGCGATCATGATCGACAAGAGCGACTTCCCTTTGACAATCATTTATAAAGAGAGATACATCTTAATTCTTACCAAAAACGACAAGCTGATATTGAACAAAGCGACAGAGTAATCAGCCAGCAAGCCGCCCGGTAAGGTTGTCTCTTCAACCTCCGGGCCAGCCAGCGAGCCGATCAACCGGGAAGGTTACCCCTTCTCCATTGATCGGCTTTTTTTGTTCATTAGGGGGAGTATGAGGAGAGATCAGAAGATAGGAAAACTTGGAATAGTCTTAGCAGTCACCGGTTACCTTGGTATCGGGTGGGGATGGGCCGCTTCGGTGCCCGAACCTGCGCCGCGATTGGAGTTCGGGGCAAAACAGGTGATCGATCATGGGCCGAAGCGGGTCACAGAGCCCTCCCTTCGGCTGGACGATCTGGGGAACGCCCACCTCTCCTGGCTGGAAGAAGAGAAAGCGGTACGGACGGTCCGGTATACCCGCACCGCCCGTGGTGGTTTGGGAGGAGCAGTCGCCGGTGCGGCGCGAGGTTGTCGTGCGCGTATCGCTGGATCGCGGCAAGACTTTTACTCAGCCGATAAGACTCAACGAGAGGAAGGGGCACAGCCCCTCTGTTGCCATCAACAACAAGGGGCTGGCCCTCCTCGGTTGGGTCGAGCATGCAATGCCGGCCAATAAGACGATCGTACAGATGTTGAAGCAGCCGGAGGTGAAGGCCATCGCGTCGGCCAATCCCTATCCGGAGGGAAGGGGTGCCTGGATCGCTTTCCGATCCGGTTGATTTCTATGCAAAGGCGAGGTTGAGCCGGGTGGGGCTGGGGCGCCGGAAGCGCCGGCGTTCATGCTGAAGACATTGGACGGGCCGGGAGTTGGACCGACGGAGCCTGACGGCAAGGTGGTGCTGGTGAATTTCTGGG
>SCUR01000036.1 GCA_004297235.1 Candidatus Manganitrophaceae bacterium
GATCAGAACGGGCTGATCTACGTCCTCAAAGAGAACGAGGACGAGGTCCGGGCGAACCCGGCGGGGGATAAAACCATCCCGCTGGTCTATCGCTACAATGTCTATGACTGCGTCGACGTCATCCTGAAAAGCGAGTGGGAGGACAACGACACCACCAACTTCCAGATGTCGAAGATCAACATCCACCCGCACTTCATTCAGTTCGACAATCAAGCGTCGGACGGCGTGATCAGCGGCTTCTCCTACGAGCAGTCGGTCCGGCCGTTCACGCAGATGGACAAAAAGAAGCACAAGGGAATGCCCGTGCCGATGAACTCCCTCCTGACCGAGGAGACAAAAGCAGGGGCCACCTCCATCAAGATCAAGATGCCCGAAGGGGCGACCCGGTTCCACGTCGGGACCGATCTGATGATCGGGATGGACGAGGAAAAAACCGTCGAAGTCCGCTGGATCAAGGCGATCGACGGCGATACGATCACCTTCAACGAGCCGCTGAAACATCCCCATAAGAAGGGGGAAATCGCCTCGGTCGAATACATCCGTTACCGCTACTGGGGCGATGCCGACGTGGGGACGGTCTTCTGGCACGATCATGCCTTTGGGGCCACCACCTGGCCGCACGGCGGGGTCGGCGCCATGATCGTCGAGCCGTATGGTTCGACCTATCATGATCCGAAAACCGGCGCGCCGATCCGGAGCGGACCGGTCGCCGATATCCACGGCACCGAGCCGATCGGGTACGGGGTCAACGGCAGCTTCAGAGAGTTGATCGTCATGCCGCACGACACCGTGCCGCACACCGCCCAGGTGGTCACCGAGGGGAATCCTCCCGGCCAGACCATTCAGGTGGCGATCGACGCGGGCCAGACCCTGTCGTTCCAAATGCCTTATGATTTGGATTTGGTCGCCGCCAAGATGCTCAACGGCGGCACCCACACCACCGGCGGCGGTTTGAACTTTCGGGCCGAGTCGGTGGCGCGGCGTCTGAAAAACAATCCGGATCCGACCTTGATCTTCTCGAGCAAGGCCCACCAGGATCCGAGCACCCCGATGCTGCGGGCCTATCTGGGAGACACCCTCGTCTTCCGTCTCCTCCATGTCATGATGAATGAGACCCACGTTTGGCACCTCGGCGGCCACGCCTTCAGAACGGAGCGGTATGCGGAGCATTCCGATCTGAAGAACGCCTGGCATGTCGGGATCGCCGAGCGGTACGATCTCGTCACCAAGGCGGGAGGAGCGCAGCAGATCGCGGGGGATTACCTCCACTACAACGGCCGGGCCTCTCATCTCTCGGAAGGGAGCTGGGGGATTGTCCGGGTGTTGGACCAAGAGGTCAAGGACCTTCAGAGACTCCCCGGCACCGGGGAGATTCCCCAATCGGCCAAGTCGGTCTGTCCGGCCGATGCTCCGGTGAAAACCTTCAACGTCATCGCAGCCGATCGGGCGCTCAAATTCAACAACAAGGCTCCCGACTTCATCGAGGTCGACTTCGACCGCAAGCTGCAAGTGGCGAATCCTTCCGGCAAGATCTTCATGCTCGAAGGGGAGAAGGCGAAGGTGGCCACCGGTGCGCAACCGATGCCGTTGACCCTCCATGTCAACGTCGGCGACTGCATCAAGGTCAACCTGAAAAACGAGATGAAGAAAGACAAAGCCTCGTTCAGCGCCGACATGCTGGCGTTCGACCCGAAAGACTCTCACGGGGTGAACGTCGGGAACAACCCGGGCGATCAGACGGTCGCCCCCGGCAAGAGCCGGACCTACACCTTCTACGCCCATCCGCAATATGGGGAGACGGCGGCGCTGGTGTGGGATTGGGGGAATTTCATCAACAACGTTCGAGACGGCCTCTTCGGGGCGATCGTGGTCGGACCGCGGGGTTCAAGTTACCGCGATTCCGTGACCGGAGAGGATGTCTCGTTGAAAAACGCCTGGCAGGTCGATGTCCTCATCGATCGGTCGCTTCCGGAAAATGCGAATCGGTCCGACTTCCGGGATGCGTCGCTCTTCTTCCAGGATGAGGACAACATCATCGGGACCTCCTTTATGCCGTACATTCAGCAGATCGGAGGACTCACCGGGGTCAATTACCGCAACGAGCCTTGGATGTACCGTGAAGAGCAAGGGTGCGAGATCGGTCTGATGTTCACCCCCTGCGTCGCAGGGGAATCGGATCCGGCCACCCCGACCATCATGGCGCATGCCGGCGACCCGGTGAGGATTCATGTCTTCGGCGCCTTCAACGAACAGAACCAGATGTTCAGCATCGAAGGGCATGAGTGGCCGATGAAACCGGACATGGAAGGGGCCGACATGATCAGCTCCGCCGAGTTCGGCTCATCTGAAAACCTCGATGCCTTCATCAAGCAAGGGGCCGGCGGTCCGTTCCACCTCCCCGGCGTTTACGTTTGGCAGAATCACCGGATGCCGTACGCGGCCGCCGGACAGTGGGGATACATGAAAGTCCTCCCCGCTGGGGATCGGAAGATCCAACCGCTGAACGGCGGCGCCGGAGTGGGTTCCAAAACGGCGGAGCTTCCTGATCAGGCGGCTCCCGAAACCCTCTCGCAACAGGGGAACATCCCCGGCCCGCTCTCCATGCTGGAGCGGTAACTCTCTCCAAAGCGGGGCAGGGGGACCAACCTCCTGCCCCGCTTTCTTTCATCTCACGGAGGAAAGATCGTGCATTTAAACTCAAGCACTCGCGTCGCGCTAATTTTAGGAATACTCCTCAGCCTCTCCCCCTTCGCTCGGGCCTACGAGGAGATCGATGTGCAACAAGGGGGAACATTGCAAGGGAGAATCACCCTCCAGGGTCCCGTCCCGCCGCCGCGGATTTTCCCTTTGGTCCTCTATCCCTTCGGGCCGTTTTGTAAAAAGATTTCGGACGGCGAAGGGAATGTCCGTCTCAAAGAGTTCGTCGTCTCGGACGAGGGGGGGCTCAGCAATGCGGTGGTCGCGGTGGAAGCGGTTCCGCGGGGAAAGCGCTTCGAGCCGATTCGGTCGGCGTTCGTCGCGGTCGACTGCATGTTCCACCCCGCCGAGGTTTCCGATGACGAGCAGTATGCCGTGAAGGAGGGGAAGCTCCACCACGAGCACCCGCTCGTGACCGTCCTTGAAAACCACCGGCCGATTTCGATGATCAACAAAGACCCGGTGATTCATAACATCCAAGTCTTTCAGAACGAAAAAGGAAACATTATTCTGAACACCCCGCTCCCCGTCTCGACCGAGCCGCGCGGCGGCATCCTCCACTTCGCCCCCGGCAAGCGGGTCTCCCAGATGATCTGCGGGATGCATGAGTTCATGCAGAGCTGGGGATTCGTCGTCGACAATCCCTACTACGCCAAGACGAAGAAAGACGGCGGTTTCAGCATCGATCGGTTGCCGCCGGGCACCTACAAGGTGATCGCCTGGCATCCGCACTTCAACATCATCGAAAAAGAGGTGACCGTTCCGGCGAATGGCGCCGTGACCCTCGATTTCGAGTTCGACGCCCGGAAGGTCGAGCGGCCGATCTATGAGATGCAGAAAGACCGGCGGATCAGTCCCGCCACGCCGCACAATCATCTGCTTCAGGAATCAGACGACCGAATCATCTTAGATTAGGAGAAAAAGATGGCGCGTTGGAACAAATATCTTTATATCGGAATCTGGATCGGCCTGTTTCTCTTAACCGTCTCGACCGGTTGGGGCTATGAAGAGGGGACGGTCGTGGACGGGGCGACGGTCCGCGGACAGGTGACGCTCAAGGGGACGCCGCCGCCGGCGCGGATCTATCATCTCATCTTCTCCCCCAACATCGATTTCTGCGGAAAGATCTCCGACGGAAAAGGAAACCGGCTGCTGAAGGAATTCCGCGCGGCGCCCGACGGCGCCTTGGAGAATGCGGTGGTCGCCGTGGTCGGCGTCGAGCGGGGGAAACCGTTCAACTACACCCCCGAGCTGACGATTGAAAACTGCCGGATCGAACCATTCGTCACCCCGGTCCGGAACAACCATCGGATCACCCTGATCAACAAGGACCTGATCGCGCACGATGTTCAGGGCTACACGCTGAAGGATGATTACACCTTCGCGATGTTCAACAAACCGCTCACCCCCGAAACGATCGCCGCCAAAACGGTAGAACTCCGGAAGGGACACTATCTTTTCCGCACCCAGTGCGGGGTGCACGATTACATGCAGTCGTGGGGGATGGCGGTCGGCAACCCCTACTTCGCCGTGACCGGCTCCGACGGGCGCTTCACCATCCCCGATCTGCCGCCGGGGAAGTATGACGTGATCGCCTGGCATCCGCATATGAAGGTCCGGGCCGGCCGGGTCAACGTTGAGCCGAACGGCAAGGCGGAATTGAACTTCGAATTCGACGCGGCCGAGATCGACATCCCGCTCCACGATCTTCAGAAGCAGTTCCGGTTGGACACCGCTCTCCAGCCGCGTCACCTGACGCCGCCGAGTGTTGAACTTCAGCGGGAGTAGCCCGTTGCATTCCGGCGAGGCCGAATGGAAGTGAAGGAGTGATCGATGTTTTCGATGCTGATTGTATGGATTCATATCCTGGCGGCGATGTTCTGGATCGGCGGGATGCTCTTCTTCTCACTGGTGCTGATCCCCTCGTTCCGGGGGCTCCCGCCTCCGGAACGGGCCGATCTGATGAGCCGCATCGGACAACGCTACCGGCGCACCGGGTGGATTTCGCTCGGCGTCTTGTTGATCACGGGGCTGATCCGACTCTACCATCTGGGGTTCGCGCCGATGAGGGCGGGGGAGTGGATCTGGGCGAAGCTCGGGCTGATTGTCGTCATGGTGATGCTGACCGTCCTTCATGACTTGATCCTGGGGCCGCGATCGATCCGGATCAGCCGGTCCGCGACGGGCCCTCACCCGCTTCAGCGGACCGTCCGTTGGATGGCACGTCTGAATCTGGCGGTCGGACTCTTCATCGTCTTGGCCGCCGTCTATGTCGCGCGAGGTTATTAGAGCGATGCGGTCTAACCGCATCGCTCTAATAAC
>SCUR01000340.1 GCA_004297235.1 Candidatus Manganitrophaceae bacterium
GCGATCATCGGTTTACTCGTCATCCCGGAGTTTCCAGGTGGGCAGGAAAAAATCTTTGAAGCTCCCCGCAGTTTGCTGCGAGGAATGCAACGCGCGTGCGTATTCAACGGGCAGGGAGATTCCACTCAACGCCATGACTCGCTGCTAACAATTTTTCATTCCGGAATCTAAGCAAGGATCTTATATCCCTCGCCCCGTTCCGAATCACCCCTTTTGTGGGGTTGTGCTTGATTCCATAACTGGAACAGAATGACATCGTACTCCATTCCGAAGGGAGGCGGCCTTTTTAGGACGGCGAAAAAGGGGCGGTGCATTTGTCGATGTATGGCGGTATGGACAGAATCGCTCCCTCTCCCTGCCGGCACCGTTTTCTGAGTAGAGCTGATGCGTAGCGGAAAATTTCGCTCATTCCAAAACCTGGTCGATTGGTGGAAAGGAGCACCTCGCCAGACAGAAAGACCAAAGGAGCCCGCCGCCCTGGAGCGAATCAAGGCGTTTCTTGGTCAAGAGGGGATTCCGTATCGAGCGGTTCTCCATCCGGAGGCATCCGGCAAGCTGCAGTCGGCTGGGCCGATGCGTCCTCTGCGACGGGAGGTTGTCAAGGTTGAGATTGTTCACACCGAAGAAGAGTACGGCATGGCGGTCCTCCCATCTCGCCTTGATTTCGATTTGGCCCGATTTGCCCGCATGATTGAAGTGAGACGCATTTCTCCCGTAGAAGAGCAAAAGCGGAAGGAGTCTTTGACGACTGTACTCTCCGGGAACTGCCAGCGTTCGGGAATCTCTACGGCCTTCCGGTCTATCTGGATGAATCACTCACTTGGGAGCCGGTCCTCCTTCTTCGCGCCGGATCTCACCGGGAGGTCATCGAGATGCGCTATGAGGATGACGACCGGGCCGTTCATCCGATCATCGGCTATTACGTGCTGGAGCTCAAACGGGCTGGCGGCGCTTAGACGACTTTCAATGCCGATCAGACTTTGATCGTCATTTCGAGGGAACGCGATGACCTCCCAAAAGGGGGCTGGAACTTCTTTCCACCAAAGGTCATAATCGAAGAAAAGATCAGATCCTTTACTCGGCTTTACCTGCATCCAGAGCGGTTTACGATCAGCATGCAACCGACATCCCTTGCGGATCTCATTAAACAATTAGACACTTCCGACCGCGGCCTGTCTACGCAGGAAGCGAATCGACGTTTTTCGCAATTCGGCCCAAACGAACCTGCCCCCAGATTGCGGAGATCGGCTGTCAAACAGTTCCTGATCCTATTGGCCAATCCGCTTATCTTGATGCTGCTGACCGCAAGCCTCCTCTCGGCCTTTTTGGGGGAATGGATCAATGCCTCCATCATCATCACGATGGTTCTGGTCGGAATCACACTCAATTTCATCCAGACCCGCCGCTCGCAGCATATCGCCGATCGGCTCCGCAAAGAGGTTGCTCCGACGGCGACCGCCCTTCGAGACGGCCGCTGGGTGGAGATCCCCCGGCGTGAGCTGGTTCCCGGCGACATCGTTCGACTCTGCGCCGGGGACCTCGTCCCCGCGGATGTTCGACTGATTCAGGCCCGGGACCTCCACGCTCAACAAGCGGCCCTGACCGGTGAGTCGATCCCGGTGGAGAAAGAAGCGGTCGATCTGATGGCGATCCCTTCTTCCGCTGCGGAAGCGAAGAATATGGCGTTCCTCGGAACGTCCGTCGTCAGCGGTACTGCAACGGCCCTTGTTACGGCGACCGGTCGGCAGACCGCGTTCGGAGATATTGCAACGCTCCTCGCTTCTCCTCCCCCCGAGACCGAGTTTGAACGCGGCACCCGAAAATTCGGGTATCTGATCATGCAGACCGTCTTCTTTCTTGTTCTCTTCGTTCTCATGGTCAGCGCCGTAATGCATCGAGATATGCTCGAGTCGCTTCTTTTCGCGGTTGCTCTGGCCGTCGGTCTCACGCCGGAGTTTCTCCCGATGATCATCTCGGTCACCCTCTCACAAGGGGCGGCGCACATGGCCCGGCAGAAGGTCATCGTCAAACACCTCTCCGCGATTCAGAACTTCGGCA
>SCUR01000341.1 GCA_004297235.1 Candidatus Manganitrophaceae bacterium
CTCTTCCGATCTTCTCTCGATGACCTCATCCAAGGCGCTCCAAGAGCCGACATCCTCCCATCCCATTTCGGTCGGAATCACGGCGAGTCGATCCGATTTCTCGAGAACGGCATAGTCGATCGAAATGGACGGGAGTCTCGGATAGATCTGGCTGAGCATTCCGGATTCCTGCTCCGTTCCGATCTTCTGATTGATCTGCTCCAACCCCTCGGCTAATTCAGGGACAAACCGCTTGATCTCCGAAAGAACGGTCGAGACTTTCCAGAGGAAGATTCCTGTATTCCAGAAATAATCATCCCCCTTCAGATATTGCTCGGCCGTTTCACGATCCGGCTTTTCAACAAAGCGCTGTACGACCGACCCGTCCGGATGGCCGGCGAAGGGCTTCCCCTTTTGAATGTAGCCGTAGCCGGTCTCTGGTCGGGTCGGCTTGGCGCCGAGCGTCACCAGATACCCTTCATTGGCCAGGGCTTCCCCCACACGAAGCGCATCAAGAAACGCCTGAGGCTTTCTGATAAAATGATCCGCCGAGAGGACCACCATCACCCCATCCTGAAATTTCTTGCGCAACTGAATCGCGGCGAGACCGATTGCAGCGGCGGTGTTCCTCCCGACCGGCTCGGGAACAAAGTGAGGTCCGGCGGCGGTCGGATCGAGCTGAAAGCGGATCTGCTCCGCCTGCTGCGGGTTGGTCACGACATAGATTTGGCTTGATGGAATCAGGTCGGAGATCCGTGAAAGGGTCGCCTGAATGAGGGTTTGATTTCCGAAGATCTTCAGGAGCTGCTTCGGATACTCCTCTCGGCTCAACGGCCAAAAACGCGTTCCACTTCCGCCTGCCAGGACTACGCCGTACATCTTTTCTCCGAACTATAAAAAATGAAATAGAATGTGACCGCTGGGTTGATGCGTATTATGTTATAAGCCAACCAGGAAAACGGTTCATCCCCATCTTGATATTCAAAATTTCTATATGTTTTGGAAATGTAAAATAAGAGAGAGCGTGACACAAGAGTTCTATAGATATATCAAAAGAAGGAGAACATTGCAAGGATAATTAAGGTGAATCAGGTGGTTTAGGGTCGTTTTGAGGATAGAAAATGCGCTTCAAAGGCAAGGCTGTCAGTCTATTGGTTTATTCGCCTATTTGCCCGAGAGTCGGGGCTCCTTGATTTGACTGACTTCGATTCAGAATCGCCATTGCCATGCCGGTCATCGCCCAAAACGGAATCGCCCAATTGCCGACATTGTTTCGCTCCAGCATGGCATGGATCAGATATTCACCTATCAAACCGCTCACGATTACGACCAAGATCTCCCGGTCGATCCCGCTCTCGATCCGCCCGATCATCCTGAACACGTTGAAGACCATGACGCCGAAAAACCAGAGATAAAGGCTAAGACCGACCACTCCGTTTTGGATCAAAAGCGAAATAAAGAGGTTGTGTTCATGGGGAACATTCGATTCCTCCCCCGGCTGATGGGTCCGGCCCTCCTCGTAGACCGCCGTGAAAGTCCCGGGACCATAACCATATCCAAGGAGGGGGCGCTCCATAATCTGGCCGAGCGCCACCTCCCAAATGGGCGTTCGTCCGCTCGCAGTCCCAATCTGTTTTTCGAGCAGCCCGGCTCGCTCGGCGATAGAATTCGGCCCAAACAAAAAGACCGAGACCACCAATACCGTCAACCCTCCGGCGATCAATTTCCAATTTCGATAAGCTCCCCAGAGCAGAAAGGTCACCATCACCCCCGCCCAAGTCCCCCTGGAAAGGGTCATGAAGGTGGCGAGAAAACCCAGTACAATTAAAAAAATGCTGATCCCTTTTTCAAGAGGACGCCGGCTATAAGCAAACGGTATGAGGGAGAACGGAAAAAGCCCGCCGAGGATCAAGCCGATCACATTATGGTACCGATTTCCGAAAGCGGTCAAGCCGCCGATCCCA
>SCUR01000342.1 GCA_004297235.1 Candidatus Manganitrophaceae bacterium
CCGAGAATGTCTCCTCCACGAGTACCTTAAAAGACCTTCCGGTGCGGCGAGCGATCGTTCGGACAAAGCTTTCATCTGTGGGACAATCGGTCCCCTTCCCGGCGATTGCCAATGCAGAAGGAAAGTATGCCCTCTATGCCATTGCTTCCGCCACCGACTGGAATCTGTTCGCTTCTTCCCTGGCGGTCGAAGTGACTGCGACCGATCCGTTGAGCCGAGTGAGTAAGACATTGACGATTTCCGGAAATTATACCTTCTTCAAGGCATCGGAGGCTTCGAACCGCGACATTAAACTGGTTGACCTTTCGCAGGTCCCGGATACCACCCCGCCGGCCCTTTCCATCTTAGTCCGTGGGGAGCACTACTATGGAGGAAGCGCCGAGATTGGGAAGGAATTGGAGATTACTCTCACCGCCACCGACGCGGGGGGGATTTCCGCCACGAATCTTTCATTTAATCTCAATCCTATTAATGACACTTTGCGCCAGACCTCCAGCTGCATTCCAGGAGGGTGCACATGGATCTACCGGTATATTCCTCAAGAGACCGGTCTTTTCTCTTACCCCGTTACCATCCAAGCCGTCATCACGGATGATGTCGGAAATCGGGCGGAAAAGCTCTTCTCGGTCTCTGCGAACCGATCGGGCACCATTCTCCAACCGGATCCAAATAAGCCGCCATCCGTCTTGATCGGCAGCATCGATCCACCGAACGGTTCTATCGGTGTTCCGGTAAATCAGATCATCCGGATCGGATTTACCGAGCCTGTGGACATCAACAGCGGTAATCTGATCTTAAAAGAAATCAGCGGCGCTACTGTTGATGCCGACTATCGTACGCAGACTTACAATGGACAATATCTGGTTGAGATCCACCCCAAGAGCAATCTGAATTTCAAGACATCGTATCAGGTCGACATCACCGCTCACGTTACTGATTTCGATCAGCCTACTCCACGTGCTCTCGCCAATCCTCAAACGGTTGCTTTCACGACACCGGCTATTACGCTGACCGGTGCACTTCCACTCGAAAATGCCCGAGATGCCGCTCTTTTCACTGCAGAGGGTAAGAAATATCTCCTGGTTGCCAATGATGCTCAGGGGGTGGCGTTGTTGAACGTGACACAACCTTCTGTCCCGAGGGAAGTCGCCCGTGTTTCAATCCTTTCTCCTCCTTATGCTCAGACAAATGGAGTGGCCGTTTCCGATCAGGCCCTCTATACCGACAGGGAGGGAAGCTCCGTCTATCGAATCGGTGTTGCGACCACGTATGACACCGTACTCGGAATGGGAGTGTTCCGGGTCTTTGCTTTAAACGACCCGCTTCCCGGAGAAGAGATCCTCCCCCGTTTCATTGGGGGCGCGATCCTTGCCGCCGACTATAGTGGTGTGCCTACCAAAGTGGCCATCGTCGACAAGTACGCTTATGTCACCACGTTGCTTCTGGGTATCCAGATTGTCGATATCAACAAGGTGATTGAACCGCATCTGCCCAGTGCAAATGTCCTTGCCGGTGCCGTCGACACGACCGCTCAAGATGGTGCCGAGACCTGGCCGATTGATATCAAGGCAATTGGCACTCATGTTTTTGCGCTGACACGCAGGCTTGGTCTCTCCAGCGGAGAATTGATTGCTGTGGACGGATCAAACCCGGCCATCGCTCAAATTACCGACGCTGCACCCCTCTCGCGCCCCAACAAGCTCGCCGTTGTCGGTAGCGTTCCGATTATAAACCGGGATGGAAGCGAGAACGTGAAAGACCTGGCTTTTGTCAGCAACGGGAATCAGCTGCAGATCGTTGATGTGACCGATATTAGCCAACTGGTCTATTTATCTACATTGACTTTAGAGGAGAACATCGGGAACCTTACGGTTGATCTTGAAAGGCGCCTCCTTTACATCAGCCAGGGAGTTGGGAAAATCCAAATTGTCGACCTCAGAGAGATCCGAAATCCCAAGGCAGTTGGTACGCTTGCTGTCGCTACTCCGGGAGTATTGATCAGCGAAGGAGGCAACCTCTATATCGCCGAAGGGACGGCCGGGGTCAAGATTGCCCAATTGACCGAAGGGGTGATCCGATTTGAAGACCAACACCAAAACCAAGTCGTCGGTGCGGTGACCGATGGGGTTACGCAGGTGGAGGTGATTGTAGAGGGAATTGAAGATACAACTCGGCCGGTGACCCTCACGTTAGAGGATTCCAATGTGCCTCAGTTAGGTGGGATCGGAGGCTGGGTAGACGGGACAAGCCGACCTGCAACGATCACGGTGACGCCGCAGGTGGAGTCGGGTGTGATCCGTGCCAAGGCCAAGTATGAAGTCCCGGAGACATTTGTTCGCTTTGGATCGAATGGCCAGCCGGTTGATCCAGCGGAATTGGAGATTCCGGAGCGGGGAGTAAAGGTTACAGCTAAGCAGCTGACGGCCCAGGGAGTTAGCATAACACTGGCCAATGAGCAGCTAATTTTGAAGAGACCGCCGGTGTTGCTGGTGCATGGAACATGGGGAGGACCCGAAACATGGGAGAAGTTTGAACCTCAGCTAAATCAGAAAAATCTATTTACAGTTTTGTCGGCAGATTATAGCAAACCGCAAGATGGTTACCAGTTTAGTAATGTTGGTTCGCTAGCTGTTAACTATCATATCATTGAAATTTACATCGAAAGATTATTAGACAAATTAATAGGCAAAGGTATTGCCGCTACCAAAGCCGATATTGTCGCTCATAGCCTGGGTGGGTTGGTGGTCAGGAAATACTGTGCCGTTCGGCAGGATGATTGCCGTCGGAATATTCATAAGCTGATTACACTGGGTACACCGCATTTGGGGACGGAAGTGGCCAACTTCTTGGAGAGTAAGCGAGGCACAGAGCCCTATTCTATTTTCCTACGAAAGATTCATAAATACTTCCCCGGAAGTGTTGACGGGCCAGCACTATCAGAGCAGGCAGTAGGCGGTCCTACTATACAAGATTTATTAAATAATCCTTTACCAGTACCAATGCATATGATCGTCGGACAAACTCCAGACGGTATGATGCCATATGATTTAGGACTTGGTGTAATGTGGGCCGGGTTTCGAGCAATCTTTAACATTGTTCCAGATGTGTCATTTCCAGATCGAATAACGTTTGATCCACTTGGACAGGAGGTTTTAATACACTCCGTCCCTATGTTTGGACTGACAGAGCCAAGTGGAGTTCCAGATATTTCGCTTGGTCGAAATGATCGCCTAGTGGCAATGTATAGCCAGCGTCTTAGACTTTACAATAATAGCATTTCCGTGTTTACGGAGGTCGATCATGTCAAAATTCATGATAATGAAGAACCTATTAATAATCTTGTTGGTGGAGTAAAAGTTTTACTTGAATCACCCACAACAAGCGATCTTTTCTTGATCGAATAATGGATTATTAAAATTTTGGTGAGGTTTAAGAAAAAATGAGAGATCAAAGAAAGATGGTTTTACTTGTTCTATTATTTTCTGGTTTACTTATATACCAAGGTGGGACTGCGTTTGCTATTACAATTACGAATCCTACGAACGGGGCAACATTTAATCAAGGTGACACTGTTACGATCAGGGTAGAGCCTTCCCCTGGGGACCCAGATCTCATGTTTGTGCAGATATTTCCTCCCCGAGGAACTCAGATATGCCCGGAATTAACTCGTCCTCCTTATGAGTGCCATATAAAGTTTTCAGCCGAAACCCCAAGAGAAGTCAGTATAGGAGCTCTTGCCCGCTCATTCTCCGATGCTCTTTTAGAAGCCGAAGATATTACTGTTTTTGTAAGGGTTACCGCCACCCTGCAGGGACTGCGTGTAAATGATAACCAATTATTTCTCAGGGTCGGAGGGAACGAGCAGCTTCTGATCTATGGTCAGTACTCCGATGGGGTGGAACGTCATGTTGAAGATCCTGCCACGGGTACCACTTATCAATCAACTGATCCAAGAGTTGCGACAGTCGATGAGAAAGGCTTAGTCACCGCCATCGCTCCCGGTAAGGCAGTTATCACAGTAAAGAATGCAAATAAGCAATTACAAATTCAGGTCAATGTAAAACCGAAGAAATGAATATTTAAAGATATGAATAGTCAACTCGAAATGGAGATTAGCTTAAAAGAGACTCTGTAAGTAACTAAATAAATCACCGAAAGGGCCTCGAATGAGGCGTCTGCGAATCGGGGGGTGGGCGGCTTTACTTTTGGGGGTGCTTCTCTGGGGCTGGCCGGCGGAGCTTCGCGCGCAATCTCCCGATACTTCCATCGCCCTCACCGAGCTCAAGTTCTATGTCGTCGGGATGCAGATCAAGCCGACCCCCGACAAACAGGCGGTTCCCAAAGAGCTGAGCACGACCGTGAACACCGAGGTGATCCTGCCGACCGCTGAGGTGAGCTTCGCCGACCTCAAGCCGCTTCTTCCCAAAGACCTTGTGATCAAGGCGCAGCTGCGCGGGCCGGCGTTCAGCCAGCCGCTCACCCTCACTACGTTGCCCAACGTCCCCTTTACGATTCCGACCCTTCCGATCGTCGGCATCTACACCCTCGAGAACATCCGGATGGAGAGCGGCGGAGAGCTGATCGCCGCCTCGCCGAATGTCGTCACGATCGAGTCGTTCGAGAAGGTCCTCGTCACGCAGGTCACCACCCGGCCGTTGACCCTCCAGGAAATTCAAGACCGCGGGGTTCTGATCGATACCTCCAACTTCAACGTCATCAGCTTCAATACGGCGATTGCCGTCCAGTCGGATCAGGTGCGAATCGAGTTCCCGGTGCTCATCCCGAAAACGCCGGTGGCCCTCCCGCCGGAGCAGGGGGGCGGGGGAGAGGGCGTCGACAATTCGCCGCAAATCCCCACCCTCCAGGTCGATATTCCCAACCTGCAGGTCAGCGGGTTTGTCATGGAAGAGGTGGAGATCTCCGAGGAGCAGGAGATCAGATTCCCGCCGATCTCCGGCATCATCGTCATTCCGGGGAACATCGGTTACCTTCATCAGTTCTTCGACGTCACGCTGCTGGTCACCAACGGCGCGCCGGCCGGCTCCGGCCTCTACGTCAAAGACCTCGCGGCGGAGATCGTCCTTCCGATCGGGGAGGACAAGACTGGAGGAACCGATGCCGTTCCGGGGGACGATCCGCTGCGGGTCGCCAAGACCTCGTCCGGAAATACCACGCGAACCCTTCCGGTGGTCGGGCCGGGGGTCGATGGAAGATTCGGAACCGCCGATGATACCCTCTCGTTTAATCCGGGGGAGAGCGGCCAGGCGAGCTTCACCGTGGAGGGACTGAAGGAAGGGGCCTTCCCGGTCGACTTCAACATCACGGCGACGTTGGTCGGGTTGCCGAAAGGTCCGGTGAAGATCACCGGAAAGGCGTCGGGGAGCGTGCTGGTCCGCAACCCGAATTTCTCCATCGCCCTCTCCCACCCCAAGACGATCCGCGCCGGGGAGCGCTACACCCTCTTCGCCACGGTGACCAACACCTCCGATGCCTTGGCGAACCTCGTCTCGATCAGCCTCGATCCGCGCGGGGTCTCCGGGGCCGAGCTGATCGGCGATTCGACGGTCCAGATCGAAACGCTTCTCCCCCATGCCTCTGCGACCGTTTCGTTCAAGCTGAAATCGAAAGTCACCGGAAAAGTCACCGCCACGGTCTTCCAGTCGGACGATGCGATCAAAGGGAAATTTATTCTGCGGGCCGGCGTCGGCGACAACGGCATCCCCCTCTCTCCCGACACCCTCGTCCTCCCTGCGTTCACCGACAATCTGCCGGCCGATCTGGTCGCCGCCGGGGTGGGGCTGCTCGGTGAGGCCTACAGCATTGCAACGGCGCCGGCCGGGGCGCTCCCGCCGAACATTTCACGGATCAGCCGGGCCACCGTCGACGCCCGCGCGATCGACCTGGCCGAAGCGGGGCTCCGGCTCTCCCTCGGAGAGCCGCTGGTCACCTCGGTCGAAGATCTCCTCTTTGATTTCATCGGGAGCGATGTCGCCAATGCCCCCTTCGACCAGCTTAGGCGCTTCTCCGATCTCGCCAAAGATTTCCATGCGAGCGCCGGGGGGCTCCTTTGGGACGAATTCGCTCAGCTCGGCACGATCGATTTCCAGAAGAAGCTGGCCGAAAGAACCCTCCCCCGCGGCCCGCAGATCAGCGTGATCGCCGGCAGCGGTGTGAACGGCGCGCCGGTGAAGATGGAGATCGTCGATGCGCAGGGGGGAAAGGTCAGTGCCGCCGAATCGGGCATTCCGTATGCCGAGATGCTGGCCATGGCCGATCCCGAGGGGCTCGGCTTGCCCGCTGCCTTGGGGCTGATCACGGTCCCCTCTTCCGATCACTATACGGTGACGGTCACCGCCACCGGCGCCGGCATGCTTGACCTTGGGGTGGTCCTTCCGAACGGGACGCAATCGCCGCTCCGTCAAATCGTTTATCCTTCGCTTTTGCTCGCCGCCGGCGATCGGTTGACCTTGATCCTTTCCCCTAACGGAGCGAACGATTTTCTCCTGAAGATTGACCGGGGCGGGGACGGGACCATTGATGAAACGGTCGGCCCCGCCGGGCAAATCGCCATCGCCGACATCGGTCCCACGATCGAGGGGGCGACGCAGGTCTTCCAGATTGAAGATGCGGATCGATACGGCCGGCTCCTTGCCGTTCTCTTCAGCGAGAAGGTGACGGCGGAGTCGGCCAAGACGCCGGCGAATTATCTGGTCGAAGCCAATCAGGTCATGATCTCCCAGCTTCAGCCCTCGGGCCGGTTTGTCTTTCTCCTTCTGCGCGATCCGGTCGGACCCTATATCCCCCGGACGATCACCGTCTCGAACATTCGTGACCTGAAGGGAAACAGCCTGGCTCCCAATCCGACGGTCCTGCCGATCCAAACGACGGCGGCGACGCCGGGCGCGGTCGTTTCCGGACGGATCGCCAAGGTGGACGGTAGCCCCGTGGCCGGAGCGGTGGTGAAGCTCATCGCCTTCGAAGAGTCGCGCCTGTTCGCTTCCGACATCGAGGTGACGGTTTCGGAGAAGACGGTCGATTCGGAGGGACGGTATCAATTCGACTATGTCATCAATTCCGCCAACAAATCGGCCCGCGGATTTAAAATCGAGGCGCAAAATCCGGCGACCGGAGACAAGGCGGCGCTGGCGACCGAGGTTGCCTTCGGCGGCCAGCAAATCAATCTTGACCTCACCATGCCGGGGCGGGGGACGGTGATCGGAACGATCAAGGACAAAGACAATCTTCCGCTCCCCGGCGCGGTTGTTCAGGTCCGGACCTTCAGCCCGCCGACACAAACGGTCGTCGCCGCCAACGGCCAGGGGCAGTATATCGCCGCCAACATTCCGGTGGGAAACTTCCGGATCGAAGGGGCCGCCGGCAACGCGCGGGGGCAGGCCAACGGTTTCCTCCCGGCCGCGGGGGAGACGATCACCCAGGACCTCAACCTTTTCGTCGCCCCTGCCACCCTGACCGGGACGATCACGGGAAAGGTTTTCGGGGCCGACGGCCTGACGCCGCAAGTGAAAGTCCCCGTGGTGCTGTCGTATGGGGGAAGCCAGGTCACCTATACCTCCACCGATCAGAACGGAAGCTACAGCTTCTTCCAAGTTCCCATCGGTCCGGTCAATCTTCACTCGTTCAACCAAGGAACCAAACAGCAGGGAGATGCCGCCAGTCGTGTGGAAGCCGATCAGACCGCCGTCATCAATATCTTCTATAAAGGGCTGGGCGGGGTCACCGGGACAGTCTTTGATGCGAGCGGCGCCGCCGTGGCCGGAGCGCTGGTCATCGCCTCGTCCGGTTTTGCCTACAGCGATGCGCAGGGACATTTCACCATCACCGGGATTCCGGTCGGGTCGGTCTCCGTCACGGCGCAAGATCCGGTGCGAAGGCGGAGCGGTGCGACGACCATCACGATCTCCGAGACCGGCCAGACGGTCACGGCGAACATCTTCCTCAACCCCCTCGCTTCAATTGCCGGAACGGTTTATGCCCGCGACGGGGTGACGCCGGTGGCGGGGGCGGAGGTCCGGATCGTCATTGCCGACGGCGCCGGCGAATGCCTTTGTAAGGCGCTCTATATTTTTACGATCACCGACGCCCAGGGACACTACCGGTTCGACGATCTCCCGCTCAACAGCCGGACCCCCTTAATCGCCGTGAAGGGGACGGAAGTCGGCAATACCGACTATCGCCTCTCCTTTGATAACCAGGTTCTTCTGGCCGACATCACTTTTATCGGGACCGGGGAGGTGACCGGAACCGTTCTCGACGCCGGCTCCGGCAACACGCCGGCCGGCGCCAATGTGGCGCTCCGGGGAATCCAGAAAGACGAAGTCGGCCGGTTCCGCTACATCGTCGTCGGAACGACCCAGAGCGACCCCTCCACCGGGCGGTTCCGCTTCACCGGCCTTTATCCCGGCAACTTTAATGTCACCGCCTTCAATGTCTTCCGTCCCGTCCCCGTCTCGGTCAATGGAACGATCCGTGCGGCGGGAGACGTTCAAGATGTCACGCTGACCTTGAAGCCGAACCAGGGCTCCGTCTCCGGGAAGGTCTTTCTTCCGAACGGCGCCGCCTCGGCGGGCGCCGGGATTCGGGTGACCTTGCAGCTCGGCGGCCAGCCGATCACCGTCACCACCGACGAGACCGGCCATTACCGCTTTTCTCCCATTCTTCCCGAAGGGGGATATCCGCTGATCGCGGAAGATCCGATCAGCGGCCTCAAGGCGACGACCTCCGTTTCCGTCCGGGCCGGACAGGAGGTGTCGGCCGATCTTCGATTGTTGGGACGGGGAACGGTCGTGGTGAAGGTGAACGATGCGGCGGGGGCTCCGGTGCCGACCGCCACCGTCAAATTGACCGGAAACGGATTTCCTTACGACAAAGCGACCCTCCCCCTCGCTCCTTCCGATCACGGCCAAGTGACCTTTACGAATGTGACGGAAGGGAACCTTTCGGTTGAAGCGACCGATCCGAATAACTTCGGCGGACGGGTCAACGGTGTTCTGCCGGCGGACGGGCAGACAATCACGATCGAGGTGCGCCTGGCCCCCTCCGGCCGGGTGATCGGCCGGTTCCTCTCCCCCGACGGGATCAATCCGATCGGCAATGCCCAGATGACCCTCTCCGTCTCGGGGAGGACAGTCGGCTTTGTCACCACTTCCACCGATCCGCTGCATCTCGGCGAGTACAGCTTCGACCACGTTCCGCTCGGATCGATCACCGTGGAAGGATTTGACCCGGTGACCGTCCGAAAAGGGCGGAACAGCGGGAGCCTCGCTCAAAACGATCAGACCCTCACGCTCGACGTTCTCCAGGTCAGTCGAGGAACGGTGAAGGGGACGGTCTTGACGGGGGACGGCTTGGGGCCGGTCCCGGCCGCGGCGGTCAGCCTTTTCACGAGCGGCCTCTTCCCGCAAAGTTTCTCGGCCACCAGCTCGGTCGACGGGAGCTTCTCCTTCCCCGGTATCTCGGCAGGAAGCTTTACGATCCAGGTCAGCGATTCCGCCACCGGCCTCTCCGGAAACGGCAAAGGGACGTTGGTCCGTGAAGGGGAGGTGGTCGATGTTCCGATTCTTCTTCAGCCGTCGGGCAACGTAACCGGGACCGTCTATCAGCCGGATGGGACGACGCCGGCGGCGTTCGCGCAGGTGGCGCTGACCGCGCCGATCTCCCGGACCGTACAATCAGACGAGAGCGGCCGGTATTCCTTCAAGTTCATTCCGGTCGGGAATATCTCCGTGAAAGCGACCGAGCTGAACGGGCCGGACGGCGGATTGGGGCAGGGGAAACTTTCCGCCCAAGGGGAAACGGCGACCGTGAACATCACGTTCAACGGCGCGGGGCGAATCGAGGGGACGATCTTCGGATCGAACGGGACGACCCCCGCCCCCGGCATCTTGGTCCGCCTCAACGTCGCGGGGCCGTTCGGAACGGTCTTGGCGGCGACCAGCGACGCGAACGGCCATTATCTTTTCCCGCGGGTGCCGTCGGGGAGCTTTAGCCTCACCGCCGCCGATCCGGGCGGGCTTCTCGGCGGGAGCGCCGGCGGGGCGATCACGACGAACGGCCAAGCGCTCACGGTCGACATCACCTTGCAAGGCTCGGGGAGCGTCGCCGGAACGGTGCGCAAGCCGGACGGCCTCACCGTCGCCGCCGGTGCAATCGTCACGCTGAAGGGGACGAACTTCACGTTGGCGCAAGAGACGGATGCCCAAGGGGCGTTCCATTTTGACGGCATTCCGCTCGGCGCGCTGACCGTCGACCTGCAAGATCCATTTGGGAAAGGAGTCTATCATCTCGCCGGCAGCCTGACCCAGAACGGCCAGACGCTCGACTTCGGAACGATCGTTCTCGATGACCAGGCGATCTCCGTTGCGGCGGTCGATCCGGTCGACGGGTCGGTCAACATCCCTCTGACGCCGTCGATCCAGATCAGCTTCTCGGAGAAGGCCGACCTTTCAACATTGACCGCGTCGAACATCGGGCTCTTTGAAGGAGCCACCCGGATGACCACCTCGCAGACGATCACCCCGGACGGGACCGCCGTCCTCCTTCAGACGTCGTCTCCGTTGAAAGGCTTCACCCGCTATACCGTGAAGGTCGCCGCCGGCATCAAAGATCCTTCCGGCCGCACGATGCTCGCCGCATTCCAGTCGAGCTTTATGACGATCGACACCTTCCCGCCGACCGTCGTTTCGGTCTCGCCGGTCGGCCTGGCCACCCAGGTGGCGACCGACAGCGTCGTCCGGATCGTTCTCTCGGAAGCGATCGACCCGGCGAGCGTCTCTTCGACCTACTTCAAGTTGATCAGGAACGGAACGCCGGTCGACGGGCGGATCGATCTGATCAACAATCAGTCGGTCCTGGTCTTCACGCCGCTCGCCCCCTTGTCGGCGAATGCGAGCTATACGGTTTCGCTCTCCGGGATCAAGGATTTGGTCGGGAACGTCTTAGCGGTGCCGCTGTCGGTTTCCTTCGCGACGATCGACACGATCCCGCCGACGGTCACCGGGTTGG
>SCUR01000343.1 GCA_004297235.1 Candidatus Manganitrophaceae bacterium
CGCGTGTCCCCGGACGATCCGAAGGGCATCGATCAGCGCCCGGAGAAAGAAATAGGCTTCGTACAATTCGGTCGCGGTCCGTTTGTCGACAATCTTCAACCGCCGGAGCTGATCCAAGGCCGTGACGGTATGCGGGGTTCTCAGCGCCGGATGCCGATGGCCGTGCAGGATCTGAAGATATTGGACGGCATACTCGATATCGAGGAGCCCGCCCGCGCTGTACTTCACATTGATTTTTCCCTTCGGAACCAGCTCGTTTCGTTGGCGCTCCCGCAGCGCCAGCGCGCCCTTCAGGTCCCAGGGCGCGCCGCCGTAGACAAAATGATCCCGATGGGCCTCGACCTTCCGCCCCAGCGTCTCATCGTCGGCGACCCATCTCAGCTTGATCAGCGCTTGCCGCTCGAAGGGGGCCGCCTCGCCGGCGGGGGAATAATAGGCGGTCAGCGGGGCCAGCGGGTTCACCAGGCCCCCCCCCTTTCCATGGGGGCGAAGCCGCGTGTCGATATGAAAGATCCCCTCTTGCTTCGCCGTGATGAAACGGGTGATCTGCTGCGCCCACTTGTCGAAGAAAAATCGGTTGTCGATCGGCTCCGGGCCGTCGGTCTGCCCCGGCCCCTCGTAAACGAAGAGAAGCTCGATGTCGGAGGCGTATCCGAGCTCCGCCCCCCCGAGCTTTCCCAATCCGAGAATCGCGTAGGAGCAGGGGCGCCCGTTCTCCAAGCGGGGCGAGCCGTATTGCTTCGCCAGCTCGGCCCGGCAGAGGGCCGACGCCTCTTCGATGACGACCTCGGCCAGATCGGTCAAGGCCTGAGAGAAATTCTCCAGCGTCCGGGGCGGCTCCAAAAGATGTTTCATATCGATCCGGAAGAGCTCTCGGTCTTTGTAGGCGTTCAAGCGCTCCTTCCGCTCCTCGAAGCGCGACGCGCCGCGGAGCGCCCGGCGCAGCTCGCGGCGAAGCGTCTCTTTTCCGATCCGCAGTTTTTTCCCTTTGTACTGATCCAGAAGCGGGAGGAGGTTCTCAAACTGGATCCGGAGAAAATCCTCCCACAAAAAATCGGAGGCGCCGAAGAGGCGCGCCAGAAGGTGGAGCGTTTCCCGCTTTTTAAGAAAGGAGACCAGCGAGTGCGACTCCTTCTCTTCGATGATCTTGTCGAGCAATTGATCGAAGTGGGCGATCGCCTTCGTCGGGTCGGGGGATCGGACCAAAAAATGGGTGAATTGCTTGATCAGCGCGGCGGAGATCCGAAGCGCCTTCTTCTCCTTCTCGCCGAGGATCTTCCTTCCCCGGCGGTCGGAGATAGAGAAGCGGTCCTGGATCTCGTCGCCGACGTTCTTGATCCGGACCTGATGGATGTAGATGCCGCGCAGGGAGAGGGCGTTCGAGAAGGCATAGAGAAAGCCGGGGGTGTCCTTGCCGTGAATATCCATCAGGGTCCACCGCCCCGAGCTCCGATTGTCGAACCGGACCTTCAGCGGCTGCAGCAGGCCCCCTTCGGAGGCGATCGCCTTGGAGAGATAGGCGATGAGGCGCCGGTTCACCTGATCTCTCGCCTCATTGAACCGCCCCTGCTCCAGAAGGCGGACCAGTGAGACGAGCGCCTCTTCGAGGCGCTGTGGCCGGTCGGCATCAAACGTCTCCCCCTCCGCCAAGGAGGTTTGAAAGACATCGACGATCTTCCGCGGCGTGCGCTGCACCGGGTCCCCTCGCGGCGGCGCGCCGGCTTCATCTGAAAAGGTATGGATGTTTCCCGCCTCGATGTCGAAACCGAAGGAGGCGAGCAGGCCGCAAAGAATCGAAAATTCCGAGAAGTAGTCGAAGGCGACCACCGTGATCTCGAAGCGCCGGCCCCCCTTTGGAATGATTTTCAAGGCGGCGGGGCGATCGCGATCCAGACGAGAAGCGATTCGAATATGATCGGCGACCTCGGAGGGGGAATAGAGGGAGAAGTAATCCCGGTCCATCCGGGAGAGAAACGCCTGGACCTCCTCCGCGGGAAGCGAACGCGACAGCAATTTTTTTTCAAGCTCTTTAACGGCCAAATCGATTCTCGTCCGCATCGTCAACCGGCCTCATTATACAGGATCGGACCCACCCCATCAAATCGGCGCCTCTGACTTCCGATGAAATCACCGGCAACGCGCCTGCGTGGCAGGGTCGCATTTGGTTCCTCCGTGATCCCCGCCGGGGCAGCGGGCCGAATCGGGATCGTTTCCGCGGAGGAGACGACCTTCAAAATAAATTGCAGCGGAAGGGAAGGGGATGTATAATTCGGCTCTGTGAACTGTTTTCCATGGCAATGAGATAAGGTGTCCTCTTTCGATCCAAAAAACGAGTCGACGGACCGGCGGAAGAAACCGCTCCCCTCCGCGAATGCGTCGGGGCCGGCCCCCACGAAACCTCCGTTGGAGCTGAAGGATCTTCTCCTCGCTCCCGAACTGAGCGGGGAAGCGGTCGCCGCGCTGTTAAGACCGTTCGGGTTCGAAGAGATCAAGAAGGCCGATACCAACCTTCAGCTGATCGCCGAGGAGCCGCGGGCGCGGGCGCTCTTCGCCGAGGTCCTGGAAGATTTCCTCAACGCCCTCGGTCAAACCCCCGAGCCCGATCGGGGGCTCAACGACTTCGAGCGGTTCACCCGGGCCGCCTTCAGCAAGACCCAGCTCCTCTCCTATCTTCGCGATGATCCCGCCACCGTTTCCAGAGCCGCCGCCATCTTTGGAGGAAGTCCCTTCCTGTCCGAGATCTTCATCCGGACCCCGGAGTACTTCTACTGGGTTTTCGATCCGGCGGTGCTGAAGCAACGGCGGACGAAACGGGAAATGGCGCGCGACTTCACACAGGCCGTGCGTCTTCTGAAGACCACCCCCGACCGGCTCGACCTCCTTCGCACCTTCAAACGAAAGGAGATCCTCCGAATCGGCGTTCGCGATCTGCTGCGGGAGGCGCCGGTGGAGGAGGTCTTGGCGGAGCTCTCCGATCTGGCCGACGTTCTGATCCAAAAGGCGTATGAAATCTGCGACCGCGCCTTGCGCGCCCGATATGGAACCCCCTCTTACCGGGATCGGGCGGGGAAGCGGGTCCGGATCGGCTTCACCATCATGGCGATGGGGAAGCTCGGCGGAGGGGAGCTCAACTTCAGCTCCGACGTCGATCTTCTCTACCTTTACGCCACGCGCGCCGGAAAAACGTCGGGCGTTCGAGGCGATCCCGACAGCCGGATCGCCAACGCCGATTACTTCCGGCGGCTGGCCCAGCAGGTAACCGCGGCGCTAAACACCGCGACCGGCCAGGGCTATGTCTATCGTGTCGATTTAAGGCTTCGGCCCGAGGGAGAGAAGGGGCTGATCGTCCAGCCGCTCCAAGGCTATCGGCGCTACTACGCCACCCGCGGGGAGACCTGGGAGCGCCTCGCCCTTCTTAAAGCCTGGCCGGCGGGGGGGGATCGCGCTTTAGGAGAGCACTTTTTAAAGCGGGTGACTCCGTTTCTTTACAGCCGGCCGTTCGGTCCGGCGGGATTGCGCGAGGTCGCCGCATTAAAAAAAAGGATCGATGAGAAGATCGACCTCTCGCATCAAACGGCGAGCCACGTCAAGCTCGGCCGAGGGGGGATTCGCGAGATTGAATTTCTCGTTCAGACGTTGCAGGTTTACTTCGGGGCAACGCGCCCCGCGATCCGCGAGCGAAACACCCTGAAGGCGCTCGATAAGCTGCTTCGGTCCCGCCTTCTCTCTGTGGAAGATCATCGCTGCCTCCGTGAGGCCTACCTCTTTTTGAGAGATGTGGAGAACAAGCTTCAGATCGTCCACGATGCACAGACCCACCTTGTTCCGACCGATCCGAGGGGCATTCGCGCCTGCGCCCTTCGGCTCGGGTACCGCGACGACGCGGCGTCTCTCGCAGGAGATCAATTCCTGCGGGACTACCGCGCTTGCACCGATCGGGTCCATCGTCTCTTCCGTCTTCTCTTCGAAACCCCTTCCCAATGGCCGACGCTGCAGAAGCGGCCTCGCTGATCCGCGCTCTGCGCCCCTTTTCAATTGACGTTGGATAGAGGCTATGATAGCCTTTTAACGTTTTTCAGCCATCGAGGATCCTCTTGTTTCATAAAAAGAAAGGGCTTCTTCAATGAGGGAGGCCGCATCCCGCATCCCCACCCCTTGCTTTTCTTTGCCGGTCTTTTTTCTGGTTCTTCTTCCTCTTTTCCTGCCGGCCCCCGCTCAAGGCGCCGGGAAATTCACCGCTTTCGAGAAGGAGTATCACCGGGAAGAGGGAGAACCGGTCGTGATCGAAGCCGACTTTACCGTGGTCGATCCGCGGGCCGCCTACATCCTCAAAATCTACAACAATGGGCTGAGCGACGCTCCCCGGGAAAAGGTCAGCGCCTCTGAAATTGTGCTGAACGGCGTCCAGATGGTTCGCCCCTCCGATTTCAATCAAAAGGCGACCTTCTTCGAGAGGCCGGTCCCTCTCAAAGAGAAGAACTCTCTCCAGGTGAAATTGAAGGGGAAATCGGGGGGCGGGATCACCCTCCGGATCATCGGGACCGATACCGCCCCGCCCCAATTGGCCGTGATCGCGCCGACGCCGCATCTGCTGACCAACAACTCCCGCCCGGCTTTCATCCTCCAATATCGCGATAAAATCGCCGGCATCGATCGCAAAAGCTTTCGGGCCACCCTGAACGGCAAGGAGATCGGCTCTCTTTTCCAAGTCGGCGAAGCGGAGGCGACGTATACCCCCGATCCGCTTCCGGACAATACCTATACCTTGACGGCATCGATCGCCGACTTCGCCGAAAACCGCACCGAAGCCACGGTGGCCGTTCAGATCGATGCGACCCCTCCCGAGACCCGTCTGGCGCCGCCGGATGCGCCCGGCGGATCGGGTTGGTCTCGGGCCTCCGGTCTGGAAGCCTCCGACCCCGGCGCCGGGGTGGCCGAGCTGCATTATCAGCTCAATGCCAATCCGGAGGTTGTGATCCGGCCGGACGACGCGCTTCTCTTCTCGGAGCGGAAGACCCTTTCCGTCCCTCTTCCGGACGAAGGGAAAATGACCCTCCTTTATTATGCCGTGGACCGCGCCGGAAATCGGGAGGCGGTGAAGCAAAGGGCCCTTCAGATCGATCGGACCCCGCCGCAGATCAAGGCGACCCTCTCTCCGCCGCCGAATGAATTCGGCTGGCTTCGAACCGACGTGACCGTCGGCTTTGAGGGAATGGACGCGCTTTCCGGGCTCGCTTCGATCTCGCCGCCGGTCAAGCTGACCGGGGAGGGGGCGAACCAACTGGTTCCGGGGATCGCCGTCGATCGGGCCGGGAACGAGGCGAAGATGGTGGCCTCCGTCTGGATCGACGAAACCCCCCCCGTTCTCACGTTGGACTCCGTTCCGGAGGGGGCCGCGCTCGCGTTGAAAGCGGTTCCCCTCACCTTTTCGTTCAGCGATTCCCTCTCGCAGGTCCGGCCGGACCGGTTTACGGTCGTCATGAACCGGGTCGATCTCTCGCCGGTCTTCACCCCCCAATCGGGACAAGCGACCAAGACCTTCGCGCTGGCCGACCGAAAATATATCCTGACCGCCTCGATCGAAGACCGCGCCGGCAACAAGACCGAGCTGACGCGCCATTTCACGGTCGATACCGTCCCGCCCGATCTGACGGTGACCGCCCCTGAAACCGGTCAGCTGATCAAGGCCACAGCCATTCGGGTGGCCGGCAAGGCGCTGGATGCGACTACCTCGGTCAGCGCGCTGCGGGTAAACGGGATGGAGGTTCCCCTCCTTCCCTCGGGAGAGTTCGCCGTTCCTTTCCCGCTTCCGAATGAAGGGGTCAATTTTTTGAAGATCGAAGCGGTCGATGAGGCGGGGAACATCGCGACCAAGGAGGTCAGTCTGCTTCGGGATACCCTCGGTCCGGAAATCGGCGAGATCACCCCCGCCCCCGGGTCGTTCACGCGGGAATCAAAGGTGACAATCTCCGGCAAGGCGCGCGATCTTGCCGGCGCGGTGGCGTCGCTCCGGATCAACGGGTCGGTGATTCCTTTCCATCCCGAAAAGGGGGGAGATTTTTTCTCAGTGGAGGTCCCCCTTCCCAAAGAGGGTGAAAACCGGATTGAAATCATTGCCATCGATGCCGCCGGGCACCAGACCGCCTATCCCCCCTTCTCCTTGATGCGGGATACGGTCGCTCCGGTCATCGACGTTGCCCCGCTCCTCCCCGGATCGAGTGTGGCGACCACCCCGATCGTCGTCACCGGAGCGGTCCGCGAGACCGGGCCGGTCGCCGCCTTCTCCCTCAACGGTCGGCCGGTGACGCTTCAAGAGAATCGGTTCTCCATCGAGATACCGCTCAAGACGGGCGAGAATCCCCTCTCCTTTTCTGCGACCGATGCGGCGGGCAATGTCACCGAGGCGCATCAGACGATCTTGCTCGATCAGACGGCGCCCGAGTTGACGATCACTTCGCCCGTCCCGGGACGAATGGTCGCCTCCAAGATGATCCCTTTGACCGGCCGGGTCGTCGACACGATCTCTTCGATCGCCTCGTTCACGATCAATGGGATCAAAGTGATCCCGTCCGCGTCGGGTGAATTCGCCACCACGCTTCCGTTGAACATCGAAGGAGAAAATCGGTTCGATTTTGTCGCCGCCGATGCGGCCGGCAATCAGACCTCCGCGAGCGTTCGGGTGACCCGAGATACGGAGCCGCCCGACCTTCAGCTCATCGAGCCGACGGTGAGAGCGTATACGGATGAGCCGACCCTGTCACTGGCGGGGACCGTCTCCGATCGGGGAACTTCAGTCGCTTCGCTCACCGTCAATGGGACTTCCGTCCCGATCAAGGAGGGCCGCTTCAAAACGGTCCTCGCATTGGATGAGGGAGAGAACACGATCCAAGTCATCGCCACCGACCGGGCCGGGAATATCCAAACACTCTCGCGAAAGACGATCGTCGACACCCGTCCGCCGAAAATCGTGGTGGAATCTCCCTCCGGTGCGCCGATTTCGAACTCCGCGGTGATCCTCTCCGGGATCCTCGTCGATCCGAATCCGATCGCCTCCCTCACGCTGAACGGAC
>SCUR01000344.1 GCA_004297235.1 Candidatus Manganitrophaceae bacterium
GATCAAGGGAAAAGATCCGGAGCTCTTTTTCTTCGGCGGCGTCTTCCCCGAAGGGGGGCAGCTCGCCAAGCAGGCGAAGGAGGTCGGCCTCACCGCCCCGATGTTGAGCGGCGACGGGGTGATCGACCCGAAGTTCATCGAGATCGCCGGGGCGGCGGCCGAGGGGACCTATCTCACCTTCACCCCCGATCCGGAGAAGATGCCCCAGGCCAAAGGTTTTCTGGAAAAGTACAAGGCCAAATACGGGAACGAGCTCGCCCCCTATGCGATCTACTCCTACGACGCCGCCAACATTTTGCTCACCTCCTTGGCCGAAGCGGAGAAAGAGGGAAAGCTGAAAGACGGCAAGCGGGTTGCCGAGATCGTACGGAATGCGAAGTACGACGGCGCCCTCGGCCACATCGAATTCGATGCGAAGGGAGACGTCAAGAAATCGCCCTATATCGTCTGGATCACCAAGAACGGGAAGTTCGAAGAGTTCTGGAAGCCGGAGGGGTGATGAGTGGTCAATGACACAGGCGTCCGGAAGTTAGAGGCGTTGCCGTCGGAAGGATCCTCTCCAATCCCAACCTTCGAACACCGATCGAATCCCTCGTCCTCACCCCCGATGAAATTAAGAAACGTCAGCGGATTGGAGACCAATTTATCGAAGAGATTTTAAGACGGGGGAAGTTTTATATGCCGCATAAGGAACCTCTTTATGCCAACGATTGGTTTCGGATCGGAGAGAAGGAGATCAGGCGGGCTGAAATTCTTCTTAACACCAAGGACCTTGAAGGAGCCGGTTTTAACATACAACAAGCGGTCGAAAAATATTTAAAAGGTTTTCTTCTCTCCAGAGGCGGGTCGTTGAGGAGGATTCACGAACTCGACTCATTACTCAATGATACCGTCGCCTATGAACCTTCTTTAGAAGAATTTCGAGAAGCCCGCCTAAAAATTACCGAATATTATTTGGAAGAGAGATCTCCCTCCGCAATACCTTCTAAGCTGAATAAGCAAGAGGTCGCCGAATCTCTCAAGGTTGCAACGAAGAGGATCGAGAAAATTAGGTCGATCGTTACCTAGATAAGGAATCCGATCTCCCATGGACATCCTTCTTACCCCCACCGGTCTGCGCGGACTGGCGAGCTTCGGCGGTTTGTTCCTCTTCATGGCCATCGAGAACCTCTCCCCTTATCGAAAACGGGTCGATCCGATTTTTCGCCACTACGGGGTCAATCTGCTGATCGCCGGCGCCAATGCGGCGATCCTCGGCATCGCCTTCGGGGGAGCGGTCGTCGCCTACGCGCGGTTTCTCGAAGCGCGCGGGATCGGGCTGCTCCCTCTCTTTCCGGTTCCGCTCGGTTGGAACATCGTGTTGTCGCTGCTCTTTCTCGATTTCGTGACCTACCTGTGGCACATGGCCTACCATCGTTGGCCTTTGCTCTGGCGGCTTCACCGCGTCCACCACACCGACCGGGACCTCGACGTCACCTCGGCTTCCCGGTTTCATCTCGGAGAGATCGGCTTATCGATTTTCCTCCGCCTCGGAGCGATGACCCTCTGGGGACCGGCGTGGATCTCGATGGTGATCTTTGAGGGAGCGCTTCTGCTGGCGGCGCAGTTTCAGCACAGCAACTTTAAAATTCCGGCGCCGTTCGAGTCGGCCGTCCGCTCGGTCTTTGTGACTCCCGACATGCACCGGGTCCACCACTCCGACATTCCGGGCGAGACCAACTCGAATTATTCGACAATCTTTTCTTTTTGGGATCGGTCGATCGGGACCTACCGGATGGCGCCGCAGGAGCGGATCGTGATCGGATTGAAGGAGTATCCGAATCCGGAAGACCGGACCTTTTTGAAGCTGATGGCGATGCCGTTCGGACGCCGCTGCAGCAGCGCCGTCAACGAGGGCGGACCGACCCTTCCGATGCAGACGAGGAGTTAAGGGAATGTTTCTGCAACAGCTGATCAACGGCCTGACCCTTGGCGCGGTTTACGCGCTTGTGGCGCTCGGCTACACGATGGTCTACGGCATCTTGGAGCTGATCAACTTCGCACACGGCGAGATCTACATGATCGGCGCTTATCTGGGAATCATCTACCTTGGCCTCTTCACCGTGAGCGGCCTGACCGAGTCGCATCTTTTTCTTTCGTTGATTTTGGTTTTCCTTCTCTCCGCGTTGACCTGCGCCGGCTATGGGATAACGCTGGAGCGGATCGCCTACCGGCCGCTGCGGCACGCCCATCGCCTCTCGCCGTTGATCTCGGCGATCGGAATGTCGATCTTCCTCCAGAATTATGTGATGCTGACGCAAGGCTCGGCCGACAAAGTCTTTCCGCACATTCTTCCGACCGGCCCGATTACAGAAGCGGGGATTCCGATCAGCGGGATTCAGCTCTTTATCCTTCTCGCCTCGGTCCTTCTGATGGGCGGCTTGCAGTTCTTTGTTCGGAAAACCCGTCTGGGGAAAGCAATGCGGGCGACCGCGCAGGACAAGACGATGGCGTCGCTCTGCGGCATCCCGATCGACCGGGTCATCGCGGTGACCTTCGCGATCGGATCGATCCTCGCCGCGGTGGCCGGGGTGATGGTGGCGATGTACTACGGAGTGATCCACTTCACCATCGGCTACGTGGCCGGGATCAAAGCCTTCACCGCCGCGGTTCTCGGGGGAATCGGGAACATCCCCGGCGCCATGGTCGGCGGACTGCTCCTAGGGCTGGTTGAAAGTCTGGGGGCGGCCTACATCTCCAGCGAGTTTAAGGACGGCTTTGCCTTTTTAATTCTGATCCTGGTCCTCATCTTCCGTCCATCGGGCCTGCTCGGCGAGAAGGTCCCGGAGCGGGCATAGGGCGTGGGGCAAGGCGCACCGAAGGGGAAGATCTGAAATCAAAGTCTTCTCCCAGCGCCGGCCCCACATATAATTAGACCGTGGGGCATGGCGCACCAAAGGTGAAGATCTGAAATCAAATGTCTTCTTCCAGCGCCGGCCCCACATACAAATAGACCGTGGGGCAACGCGCACCGAAGGTGAAGACTTGAAATCAAAGTCTTCTCCCAGCGTCGGCCCCACATAGAAACGGAGATTCGAGTGTCCCTTTCGATCCTGAAAAATTCAGTGCTGATCGGTCTCTGGCTCGGGCTGCTGGCCCTTCCCTTCATGGGATGGCAAGATGCGGGAAAGCTCGCCGCGACGCTCGCCCTCGGCGGGGTCCTCTGGCAAGGGGTGACGGCGGGGGCGAGGAGCAAGCCGATCCATGCCGGGAAGCCCCTCTTTCGGACGCGGGTGAGAGAGATCGGGTACTCCCTGGTCCAAGCGAATCGGACGGCGCTTTTTGTCGGAGGCGCGGCCCTCTTCCTGATCCTTCCTCTTTTCTTGAACAACTATTATATCGACATCCTCAGCCTGGCGGGGCTTTATGCGCTCTTGGCCGCCGGGCTGAACATCACCGTCGGTTATGCCGGCCTGCTCGATCTCGGCTACGCCGGTTTTTACGGAGTGGGGGCCTATGTTTATGCGCTCCTCTCCACCGGCATCGGCCTCTCCTTCTGGCTCGGTCTTCCGCTCGGGGGGGCGATCGCCGCCGCCTTCGGTGTCATTCTCGGCGTGATCACGCTTCGGCTTCGCGGCGATTATCTGGCGATCGTGACGCTCGGCTTCGTCCAGATCGTCTATCTGGTGTTCAATAATTGGGACTCGGTGACGAACGGCCCGAACGGGATCTTGAACATCGGGCGACCGGCTCTCCCCGGATTGACCTTCCGCCAGCCGATCCACTTTTATTATCTTGTGCTCCTCCTGCTTTTTCTGGTCGTGACCGCCATCCATCGGTTGACCCGCTCTCAGATCGGCCGGGCCTGGATTGCGATCCGGGAAGACGAGCTCGCCGCGTCGGCGATGGGGATCAACACCACCCGGATGAAGGTCCTCGCCTTCGCGCTCGGGGCCGGGATCGCCGGGGTGGCGGGGGTCTTCTTTGCGGCCAAGTACAGTTTCGTCTCGCCCGAGAGCTTTACGTTTCTGGAGTCGGTCCGGGTCCTCTCGATGGTGGTGTTGGGCGGCATGGGAAGTCTTCCGGGGGCGGTCCTCGGCGCCTTTCTCCTGACCGTTTTGCCGGAGCTGCTCCGGGGGCTGGCCGGTTATCGCATGCTGATCTTCGGCGCCGCGCTGGTGGTAATGATGATCTTCCGTCCCCAAGGCCTTTTGGGAAAACGACATTGACCCCCTCCGCGTCGAATGGGAAAGGACGGCTTGCCCTCGTCGGCGGCCTCGGGGTGACCCTCCTCCTCTTTCTCTTCTCCTTTATTTCTTTCTTCCATGGCATCGAGCTAAAAACCTACGATCTCAGAACCCGGTGGCTGGGCCGAGGGGAGGCCGACCCCAACATCGTCATTGTCGAAATCGACGACGCCAGCCTCGCCCGGCTGGAGACCGAGGCGGCCTTCGGCGCCCGCTGGCCCTTCCCGCGGGACATCCATGCGGCGCTGATCGATTATCTTCATGCAGGGAAGGTCCGCGCCATCGCCTTTGACATCCTCTTCGCCGAGACCGACCGGAGCGCGCCGGAGAAAGACGCCGCCCTGGTCGATGCAACGCGGCGGGCCGGAAACGTCTACTACGCCGCCCTTCTTCAGAAGGGGAAAAATGGAAACGGGCGGCGCGCCGGGATCGATCGGTTCGCAAGCCGATGGCTCGGCGAGCCCCCTCCCCTGGAGGTCTACTCCGAAGCGACGCTCCCTTTCCCCGATCTGCTCGATGCGGCCGGAGGGATCGGAACGATTCAGTTCACCCCCGACGAAGACGGTGTCGCCCGGCGCGCGCCGCTCTTCTCCCGTTTTGAGGGGCAATCGCTTCCCGCCCTCTCGACGGCGGTGGCGATCGATCTGCTTCGCGCCGCCAATCCTTCTCTGTCCGTTCGCCAAACACCGGGCGCGCTCGAGATCGGCGCGAACCGCCTCCCGCTCGATCCCGACGGCCGGATGATCATCAAGTGGTACGGCGGCGCAAAACAGTTCCGCTACTATCCGATCCGCGATCTTCTCTACTCCTACTACCAACTGGCTTCCGGCGAGAAGCCGCTCATCGATCCCGATCTCTTCAAGAACAAGATTGTTTTGATCGGGGCGACGGCGGCCGGCCTGATGGACCTTCGCTCCACCCCCGACTCCCCCCTCTATCCGGGGGTGGAGATGCATGCGACGATTCTTCAAAACCTCCTCCGGGGGGAAGCGATCCGGCCCCTTTCCCCTTTTTTCACTCTCTTCATCACCTTTCTTCTCTCAACGTCGGTTTTGGGGCTGGCCCTTCGCCTCCCCGCCTTTCGTCTTCATCTCCCCCTGCTGGGGGTGCTCCTCTTCGGATATCTCGCCCTGGCCGGCCTGCTCTTCACCCGCGCCGGTCTCTGGCTCCCGCTCTTCTTACCGCTGGCCGGATTCTTCCTCGCCTATACCGGCGGGGTCGGATTGAATTACCGATCGGAAGGAAAACAGCGTCAGATGATCGAAGGGCTCTTTACCCGGTATGTCGCCCCGGAAGTCGTTCGCGATCTGATCGATCGCCCCGATCAAGTGCAGCTCGGCGGGGTGCGGAAGGAGCTGACCGTCCTCTTCTCCGATATCCGCGGCTTCACTACCCTCTCAGAGCGGCTTCCGCCGGAGGCGGTGGTGGCGCAGCTGAATGAGTATCTCTCGGCGATGGTCGAAGTGATCTTCGCCCACCGGGGATGCCTCGATAAGTACATCGGCGATGCGATCATGGCTTTTTGGGGAGCGCCGGTGGATGATCCGCATCATGCCGAACAGGCTTGCCGGGCGGCGCTGGAGATGGCGGAGGTGCTCAAGCGGTTGCAGGAGAAGTGGCGGAGCGAGGGAAAACCGATCCTGGAAATCGGCATCGGGATCAACACCGGAGAGATGGTAATCGGCAATATCGGCTCCGAGCGGCGGATGGATTATACGGTCATCGGGGATCATGTGAACCTCGCCTCCCGCCTGGAGGGGCTGAATAAGGAATTCGGAACCCGCATTTTAATCAGCCGGGCAACTTGCGAAAGGGCAGAGGCTGTGATAAAAACGAGAAAGATCGGAAGTGTGAAAGTCAAAGGAAAGACCGACGAGGTTGAGATTTATGCCCTGGAAGGGATCGTTTCGTCCAGCTAAGTTTTTGTTTTTATTCATGACTGCTTCCCTTTTCCCCCTTCCGTTCGCCTGGGCGGCGCCGACGGCGGCAGAGGTCTACAACGGAATGCAAAAGGCGGTCTGGAGCTCCGCAGGGGTCGTTACGGAGACCCTTTCGCTTCCTCCGACGGAAAGCACCGCAAAAAATGAGGCGGAGCTGACCCCTCAGATGAAGATCAAGTATCAACGGAATGCCCCTAAGATGCGGGTGGAAGTCGCCTCTTTTAAAGGAGAGGAGGGCCCCCTCTTCATCGAGGATGGGAAGGAACGCTGGATGGTCACTCGGGTCGGCGCCACCCTCTACTCGAAGCTCGGCGAGAAAAAAAGAGAGATCGCCTTTTGGTTTCCATTTCTGCTGACGGGGGACGCTCCCCGGCTTCTGGGGACCGAGTCACTCGACGGGAAACCGGCGCTCCTTTTGGAGCTCACCTCCGACGGAGAGAAGAAAAAGTTTTGGATTGATCCGGCCGGATACCGGCCCCTTCAGGCGGAGGCAACCTCCGGCCGACTCCAGGGCTGGCGGTTTCGGTTTGAGTATCATCCGCAGGGACATTTAAACAAAGTCATCGCCAAAGATCCGGCCGGCGCGCTCCGCGCCGCGGCGCTGCGGGACCGGCCGCGCCCCGCCACGCTGGATGATTCCCTCTTTGTCGCCGCGCCGACCCGGGGCGGCCTCGATTTCGTGAAGAAAGGCCTCTCCGCGTTGGGCGGCGGAAACGATCGGCCGGTGACCGCCACCGCCGGCGTGCGCGGACTCGACGAGGAGGGAACGATCACCGACGGGAACAGCGATGCGAAGGCGGTCGAAGAGATGGAACGGCGGACGGTCTCCCCGGCGGAGATCGAAGCCTTTCTGAAGGAAGGGAAGTTGGAGAAGTACCTGGAGGAGTAATGCCGCTTCGTGAGCAGACCCAACCGACCGTGCGGACCGTGGCGCTCTTGATCGTCTTTCTTATTGCCGCCGGATGCGCCGGGGTCGATCTGAAGCGGATCGATCCGAACCGGGCGCTTCAATCGGCGGTTCAGCTCGCGCAGGCGGCCGTCCCGATCGATACTGAAAAAGAGATCAAGATCGGGCGCGGCGTGGCGGCGAAGATCGCCGGGAAGTTCGGAATCGATTCCGACCCCGCGTTGACCCGTTATGTCGCGCTGGTCGGAACGGCGGTGGCGGGGCTGTCGGATCGGGCCGACCTTCCCTATCGTTTCGCCGTCTTGAACAGCGACACGATCAATGCCTTCGCGGCGCCGGGCGGTTTTATTTTTGTGACCCGCGGGGCGATCCGCCAGGCGAAGGATGAAGCGGAGCTCGCCGGCATCCTCGCGCACGAGGTCGCGCATGTCACCCAACGGCATGTGGTGAAGGAAATCCAGAAGGCGAATCTGATCGGCGCGGCCGGATCGGTCGGCGCTACCGCGCTCGACACCGATCCGAAGCTTTTCGAAAAGGTCGCCGACTTTGCGGCCGACTTGCTTTTCAAGGGGCTGGCGAAAGAAGATGAATATGAGGCCGACCGGCTCGGGACGGAGTATGCGTCCCGCCTGGGTTATTTCCCGCTGGGGCTCCGCGATTTTATTACTTCTCTCGCCTCCCAGCGTCCGGGGGAAGACAAGTCGAAGGCGGCGATGCTCTTTGCGACCCACCCGAAACCGGCCGATCGGGTCGCCATGATCGATCGTTATCTCGGCCAACATCCGCTGCCGACGGCGGGACGTCCCCGTCTGGCCGGCCGGTTCGAGCGGTCGACAGGGATGCTCCGGCGCGAGTAGCGCCGTAAGGAGGAAGAAAGATGAAAAGAAGACTTTCCTGGATGATGGTATTGTTGATCGGTCTCATCGCCTGCGGGGGGATCGACGCGGGGGCGGGAGGCCCCAAGGTTCCGGCCTTCGAGCTTCTCTCCCTCGATGGGAAAAAGTATACCGATAAAGATCTGCTCGAGAAGCCGACCCTCCTTGTCTTCTGGGCCTCCTGGTGCGGCACCTGCCAGCACGAGCTCCCGAAAGTCCACAATCTAATGGAGAAGATGAAGGGGAAGCCGTTTCAAATCATCGCCATTGGATTCAAAGACTCGGAAGCGAATATTCGCGGCTATGTCAAATCCCATCCGGACACCTTCAACTTCCCGGTCCTCTATGATCCGGGCGATCGGGTGGCCGCCCGTCTCGGCGCGCAGTTCACGCCGACCCTTTTTCTCTTAAACAAGAAGGGGGAGCTGGTTCTCCATCACTTCAGCGGGGGGTTCTTTGAGCGGCGAGATTTTCAGGAAGCGGTGCAGCAACTGTTGAAAGAAACCTAACCCGGCCCCTGCTTCATTTGGATTTGAAATGGATTTTCACTACGAATACATCACCACCTCGGACGCGCTTCGCGAAGCGGTCGACCATCTGCGCGGCGCGAGCGTCATCGGGGTCGACACCGAAGGGGACTCGCTCTACAGTTATCAGGAAAAGGTCAGCCTGATCCAGATCTCCGGGGGGGAGCGGCATTTCATCATCGACCCCCTTCTTCTGGAGACCGTTCAGCCGTTGGGTCTCCTCTTGGAAGAGCGGTCGATCTTAAAAATCTTTCACGGGGCCGATTACGATTTGGTCTCGCTGAAGCGCGACTTCGGCTTCAACATCGGTCCGATCTTCGATACCACCCTCGCGGCGCGCGCCCTGGGGATTCGGGAGTTTTCGCTCCAGAATCTGATCGTCCGTTATTTCCAATTGACCCTCTCAAAGACCCATCAAAAATCGAACTGGTCGATCCGGCCCTTGCCCAAAGACCAATTGGACTATGCCGCCCAGGATACCGCTTACTTGATCCCGCTCTACACGCTTTTGAAAAAGGAGATCGAGGAAAAAGGGAGGATGGATCAGATCGAGGAAGAATGCCGGCTTCTGGAAGCGATCACCTGGAGCGGAAAGTCGTTCGAGCCGGACGATTATCTTCGAATCAAGGGCGCGCGCGCCCTTCCCCCTTCCGCTCAGAAGGTTTTGCGGGAGCTGGCCGTCGTGCGCGACCAGTTGGCCAAAAAGAGAAACCGCCCGCCGTTCAAGGTGATCTCCAACGACGATCTTCTCAAGATGGCCAAAGAGTCCCCCCGGTCGGAGGAAGACCTGAAACGTCTCTTTCCGAGGGAGACGGCGCCGGTCTTTCGGAACCCGCCCCTCTGGCTGAACGCCGTCTCGAAGGGGCTGACGACGACCGATCCCCTTCCCAAAATCGAACGCAACGGCGAGGCCCCGCTCACCCCCGATCAAGAAAAATTGTTGACGCGTTTGAAAGAATGGCGAAACAAGCAGGCGGAGCAAGAGGGAATCGAGCCGGCGATGGTGATCACCAGCGGGGTCTTGCGCGAGATCGCCAAGCGGACCCCGAAGTCGGCCGGAGCGCTCCGGGAAGTCGCCTCCCTTCGGGAGTGGCAGATCCGCCGCTACGGGGAGCCGCTCCTCAAAGAAATCTCCACCCCGCCGAAGCCCTCTCGAAAAGACTGACCCCCCCGCCGAGTTACTTCTTGCCGGCGTGATGAATCGGAAAGCGCTTCTCCATCCCCATCGCCCGCACGGTCGCCTCCCCCTCCAGCCGATAGTCGATCTCCTCGGGCGGGCCCTTCAACAGCGGCGCCAGCTCACGAGCCTGTTTCAAACGCACCTCCACCGGCAGGAGGATATCGACGGAGCCGTGCCCCGGAAGCTCGAAGGGGACCGTCTTTTCCCCCGACGCAATCTCCACCTCGTGCAGATAAAACCGATACGAGAGATGCTGTACGGTGATGCCGACCGCATTCGGATTGGTCAGCTGAACGGCCACGCCGATCGAGGCGCCCGAGAGGTCGATCCGCTCGATTCGAACTCCCTGCAGCCGCCACTCCGGCCGGGTGAGCATCGGGGCCGGCGCACAGGCGAAGACCGCCAGAAGAAGGAAAAGGACCACCAGGGGAAAATATCTAAACGGCTTTTGCATCGGCTGAGGTTACGGCATTCGACAACGTTTGTCAAAGGCTCCTTTTGTCTTCTTCGCTCTTGACAAAATATCTATCTTTGGTATCTTTTACCACGAACAAAGTTTGAATCCATGATAAAGGCAAACCAGCCGAAAGGTTGGGGCGCAAAGCTTCGAGGCTTCGCCGGGCGATCGAAAGATCGCCGGCATGCTGGTTGGGCTGCCCTGGATAAATA
>SCUR01000345.1 GCA_004297235.1 Candidatus Manganitrophaceae bacterium
CCTTCGGCGGAGAGCCGCGTCATCGCTCTCTCGGTGAGGACCTTGTTTTGAAAACAGCCCCCGGTCAGGACCACCTTTTCTTCTCCGATCCGTCGGGAGACCGACACCATGATTTCAGAGAGGGTGTTGTGGAAGAGGGCGGCGATCTCTCCGATGGGACGGGATTGTTCGAGGTCTCCGAGAATCGCCTCGATCATTGGAGACCAATCGATAATTGCGGATTTCGGATTGCGGATTTCGGATTGAGAATCAGAAATCCGAAATGGATAATTCTCTTCCGTGACGATTCCGTCAGACGCAAACTCCAGCGCCATCGCCGCCTCTCCTTCGAACCGGCTCGTCTGCCGAAGGCCGAGGAGGGAGGCGACCGCATCGAAGAGACGTCCGGCGCTGGAGGTCAATGGTGCATTGAGTCCGGTTTCCAGCATCGTTTTCAGAATGCGGCGCTCTTCCGCGTTGAATGCGGAAAGAGCGGCCCGTCCCTCAAAGGCGCGATCCCCGAACGCCTCATAGAGAAGACCGAGCGCAGATCGTCGCGGCTCCCGCATCGCCCGCTCCCCCCCCGGAAGGCGGAAGGTTCGGAAGTGGGCGGCCCGTTGAAACGAGCGCTCGTCGATTCTCAAAAATTCCCCGCCCCAGAGGGTCCCGTCGAGACCGAGGCCGCTTCCATCCCAAGCGATCCCTAAAAGAGCTCCTTCCAACCGATGCTCCGCCATGCAGGAGAGAACATGGGCATAGTGGTGCTGAACGGGATGAAGCGGCAAGCCGGTTTCTCGGGCGAATTGGGTCGAGCGATAATCGGGGTGGAGATCGCAGAGGACGGCGCCGGGGGAATGATGATACAGCTTTTTCAGGTCGGCAATCGCCTGCCGGAAGGTTCGGTCGGTTTCGGCATTCTCGAGATCGCCGAGATGTTGGCTGAGCGTGATCTTCCCTCCGGCGGAAATCGCGACGGTATTCTTGAGGTGTCCTCCGACGGCGAGCAGGGAGCGGTTCGTGTCGATCTGAAACGAGAGAGGGGCATACCCGCGCGCCCGCCGCAAGATAAGCGGACGTACTGCGATCACCCGGACGACCGAGTCGTCGAGAGGCCGGACGATCGGCCGGTTGTGAATCAAGAAGAGATCGGCGATTCCGGCGAGTCGCCGAAGCGCGTCGTTTTCATCGGTGCAGATCGGCTCTTCGGACCGATTGCCGCTGGTGGCGACGACCGGAAAACCGAGTTCCGACATCAGGAGATGATGAAGCGGAGTGTAGGGGAGGAGGACGCCGAGGTACGGGTTGTCCGGAGCGACGGAGAGGGCGATTTCGGATTGCGGATTGCGGATTGCGGAGTGGGACGTCGACAACTTTTTCAGAAGGACGATCGGCGCTTCCGAGGAATGGAGGAGGGCGGCTTCCAGCTCGGAGACGTGACACGCACGCTGAATCGATTCCAATGTCGGGAACATCAGGGCGAGCGGCTTCGCTTCGCGCTCTTTGCGCTCACGCAGGCGGCGAACAGCGTCTTCATTTCGGGCATCGACCATCAGGTGGAATCCTCCCAACCCTTTGACCGCCACGATTTTCCCCTGTCGCAGGGCATCGGCGGCGCCGAGCAGAGCCGCGTCGTGTGAGGCGCGCACCGATCCGTCCGGCTCCCATAATTCGAGATGCGGCCCGCAGGCAGGGCACCCGTTCGGCTCGGCGTGGAAACGACGGTCCGACGGATTTTCATACTCGTTTCGGCAGTCGTCGCAGAGGGGAAATTCCCGCATCGTCGTATTGATGCGGTCGTAGGGGAGGAGTTCGATCATGCTGAAGCGGGGGCCGCAATCGGTGCAGTTCGTGAACGGATAGCGGTAGCGGCGGTTCGCAGGATCGAGGGTCTCTCGGAGGCAGTCGGCGCAGGTGGCAAGATCGGGAGGAACCGAAGTCTCCCTCACGCCGGCGCGGTCGCTCTCCCGGATTTCGAAGCGCTCTTCCCCGATGGGGTCGAGGGGGGTGCTGTCGATTTGGTCGATCACCGCATGAACCGGCCGTTCCCGCTTGATTCGAAGGAGAAAGGTTTCCAGGTTCGGCCGAGCCCCTTCGATTTCGATCGTCACCCCCGCCGGTCCGTTCCAGACCGCGCCGGAAAGTCCCAGATCGGTCGCGAGCCGAAAGACAAATGGACGGAATCCGACCCCCTGTAGAAGCCCCTTCAGTTGAATCCGTCGTCGTTCGATCGGTTCGACCCTCACTCCGCCACCTCGATGCTTCTAAGAATGACCGATGCGGCATTCGGGTCTGCGGGATCGTCCATTGTCTCGACCTTCAGTTCCGCTCCCTCTACAATCGTCCCCTGCGCGGCAAGAAGAAAATGATCTCGAAGATGATCCGGATTGGTGGCGCAGAGCGGACCGATCCGAACGGTCACCCCGACCACTTTACGGACCGGTGGAGGGTGAACAATCGATTCGATTTGCCGGATCAGGCCGGAGATAAGCGACGCTTCATGCATGGGATGACCTCGTTCCGATCTCTTGTCTCAGCCGTGCTTCCACCTCTGCGACCGCTTTCTCAACTGAAGGAGAGAGACCCACGCCTGCATCGAACCGCTCTCCCTCGATGCCGTAGATGATCAGCCGGGAAGGAAGCTGGTGAAGCACCCGGGCCAGCTCGACTGCTTCGGCGATCCCGAAGGCATGCGTCGAATGACGGAAAAGAGAGGCCGGAAGCGGCTGCACCTGCACGTCGATCCGATGAAGGGTTCCCGGCGGCGCGCCCGACTGAACGGCATCGATCAGGAAAACATCTTCGGCCCCGCGCCATGCTTCCAAGAGCGCCGTCCCCTCGCCGGTCTCCTCAAAAATTTCGGTGCCGGGAGGAGCCCACGTTTTGAGCCGCCGTGCGACGATCCGTCCGGCGGCGTCATCGCTCTGATAATCGTTTCCGATCCCGATCACCCGCGCCTTCAGCTTCATCCCATCTCATTCCTGATCTCCAGCCGAAGAAAGTGGGTCGAGCAGGAGATACAGGGGTCGTAATTCCGGATCGTCTGCTCGCATCGCCAGGTCAACTTCTCCTGGGGGAGATCGATCTCTTTCTCGACCACCCGGCGCAGATCCTCCTCCATCACCTTCTGATTCTGGGAGGTCGGCGGGACAATCTTTGCATCGAGGATCGTCCCCTGTTCGTCGATCCGGTAGCGATGGTAGAGGGTCCCGCGCGGCGCCTCGGTGGCAGCATAGCCGACCGCGGGACGAGGCAAAACCGGAACGGCCGGATGTTCCGGCGCTTCATAGGCGGCAATGAGCCGCAATGCTTCATCGAAGGCATAGACCACTTCCACTCCTCGAATCAGGAGGCTCTTAAACGGATTCCGGCAGGTCGGTCCCAAACCGGCGGCGCGGGCTGTTTCCTGTGCAAGCGGGGAGAGACGATCGAAATTGAGATTATATCTTGCCATCGGGCCGACGAAGTAGCCGCCGCGGCCGCGGATCTTCGAGTGGAGGGCGTTGGAGTGGGGGACCTGCTCCTCCTCGAAATATTCGTCGTACTCCCGGACCGAGAGATCCAATCCTCTGTTCGAGACCAGCCGGCCCTCGTTGAACGGGTATTCATCCGGGTGACGCAACGCTACGAACTCATACTCCCGCTCATAATCGGGAAAGGGAAGGGTCGCGGCCCACCGGACCGTTTCAACGGCGGCATCGCGCGCCCATAACAGACGATCGGTCAGCGAGGCGAGCTCCCGTTTCGTCGGCATCTTGAAAAATCCGCCGAGCCGGACATTGATCGGGTGGATCGACCGACCCCCCATCAGGCTGATGATCGCATTCCCGGCCTTCTTGATCTGGAGCCCGCGCTGGACGATGTCGGCGTGGTCCTTGGCCATTTCGATCGCCCCGGCATAACCGAGGAAGTCGGGTGCATGGAGCATATAGATGTGGAGGACGTGGCTCTCGATCCACTCGCCGCAGTAGATCAGCCGCCGTAGCGCGCGAAGGGGACCGGCGACTTGGACCCCGCAGGCATCCTCCATCGCATGAACGGCGCTCATCTGATAGGCGACGGGGCAGATCCCGCAGATCCGGGAGGTGATGTCGGCGGCCTCGGTGAAACTCCTCCCCCGGAGGAACGCTTCGAAGAAGCGGGGGGGCTCGAAGATTCGAAGCTGCGCATCGACGACCTGACCGTCTTTGATCGTGACGGTGAGCGCCCCTTCCCCTTCGACCCGGGCGAGGTGATCAACCCGGATGGTCTTTTTCTTCATGGAGCAGACTCTCCTTGCGAAACGCTTCGGCGTCGGCGTTAAAGTTTCGAAAGACGCGGAGGAGATCGGCCTCGTTCGTCCCGAGCCGGCGCCACCACTGGCTCAGCGAGCCGGTGTTCGGCGTCTCCATCGGCCCGAAGCAGCCGTAGCAGCCGCGGTTGTAGGTGGGACAGAGGACGCCGCAGCCGGTGTGGGTGACCGGTCCGAGACAGGGGGTGCCGTGCGCCACCATCACGCAGACGTTTCCCTTCCGCTTGCAGTCGATGCAGACGGAATGGGAAGGGATGATCGGTTTTCGTCCCTGCAAATAGGCGCGGATCACCTCGATCAGCTGGTTCTTGTTGATCGGGCAGCCGCGCAGCTCGTAATCGACCGGAACATGCGCCGCGATGGGGGTCGATTTCTCCAGCGTGTCGATGTAGGCGGGGGTGGCGTAGACCATCGAGACGAACTCCTTCACATCCCGGAAATTCCGAAGCGCCTGAATGCCGCCGGCGGTGGCGCAGGCGCCGATCGAGACGAGATACTTCGACCTTTTCCGGATCTCC